>DAITPA010000001.1:0-112123 GCA_036833805.1 Steroidobacteraceae bacterium
CTGCCAGATCGCCCAGGTCGGCGGGTCGGTGTCCTTCATGCCCATCGTCAGCGGGCCGCGCATCGCGAACACGACCATCGTGCCGTCGGCGGACACCGCGACGTCCTTGACGTCGTACGAATCCGTGCCGGTGATGCGCGTCGTGATGTTTGTCTCGGCGGCGCTCGGCGAGGCGGTGGCGCGCTTGAACAGATCGGCCCGCGGCAGCGGCGGCCGCATAAGTCGCAGATCGTCGGTTGCCGTGGGGACGGTGCGCTTGACATAAAAAATGGGGAAGTCGACCGTCGCCGAATCTGCGCTCTGGCCGCTTCCCAAGGCGACTTTGCTTCCGGGACTGCACGCGGCGAGTAGCCACGCCGCTGCCAGGCACGTGGCGATGCGCACCCCCGCGCTCACTGCTACACGCTGCAATCTTCCACTGTCTTCATACATGTTGAGTCGCTCCCGGGCCACGCGCCCCGATCATGCGAAGCGTATGACCTAATCACGGTCCGCCGGCCCGCATATGGCGATCTGCGGACGTCGTCACAGCCTGCAGTACGGATTTGCGGTTCTCTCTCGTCCGGGTCGCCGGGACTACCGCAAAAGCGCGGTCACCGCACCGGCAACTTAGGTAGCCGGTCGGGCGCGCGCATGGAGTGACCAGGCTCGCAGTTTACGGCGCAAAGCATACTCGGGAGAGCCACTCTGCCGCGATGTCTGCAAGCGGCGACGTCCGCGAGTTGAGACATCCAGAGTACCTCCTGCGCGCAGGTATAGTCCGCCGCGCACCAGTTAATTCCTGGGAATGGGTGACTGCAATGAGGATCGCAAGCAACATGAAATCGCCGGCCTCGCGCCGCGCGGCACGGGCCGCAGCGGGTGCAACGTGCGCGCTTCTCCTGTTGGCGGCATCAGCCGCGCCCGCGTTGGCCGATCCGACCTCGCGGGCGCAGCGCATCTACCAGCGCATCGCAGGCGTGCAGCCCTCCGATGCGACCCTCACCACTATGACGGCCGACATCGCCGGCGGCAATGCGCTCGCGGCGGCGCAGCTCGCCACCTCCGACCCCTCGTTCTACAACGTCGTGCTGAAGAACTTCGTAACGCCGTGGAGCAATCGCGATCAGACAGTGTTCGCGCCGCTCAACGACTACACGGCGACCGTCATCGGCATGGTGCGCGATGACGTCGCCTTCAATACCGTGCTGTCGGCCGACATTCTCTATAAGAGCAACGCCTCCGGTCTGCCGGCGGTATCGGCAGCCAACAACAATCACTATGCGACGGCCGAGCAGGACGGCGTCGATCTGAAGGCGACCTTGGTTGCCACCAGCCAGTCCGCAGCCTACGGGCTGCCGACGGCCGCGACCGCCGGTGTCATGACAACGCGCGGCGGTGCATCCGCCTTTTTCATCAATGGCACGAACCGCGCGATGTTTCGCTTCACGCTTATCAATCATCTGTGCACCGACTTGAACCCGATCATGGACATCACGCGGCCGCCGGATCGGGTCCGGCAGGACGTCAGCCGCTCGCCGGGCGGGGATAGCCGGATTTTCCTCAATAACTGCATCGGCTGTCATGCCGCCATGGATCCGATGGCGCAGGCCTTTGCCTACTACAACTTCGACGCTGTGACGAGTAACGAGACCGTCTACACCCCGGGTGTGGTGCAGGCGAAGTACCTGATCAACTCGCAGAACTTCAGCGCCGGCTTCATCACCCCGGATGACAGCTGGAGCAATCGGTGGCGCCAGGGGCCGAACCAGGTACTCGGCTGGAGCTCAGCACTACCCGGCAGCGGCACGGGCGCGAAGAGCCTAGGCCAGGAGCTCGCCGCGAGCAGCGCCTTTGCGCAATGCCAGGTGCAGAAAGTCTTCAAAGCCGTGTGTTTCCGCGCACCGCAGAACCAGGTCGATCGAACACAGATCGCGACCATGGTGAGCAGCTTCAAATCCGGCGGCTACAAGTTGAAGCAGGTGTTCGCCGAATCCGCCGTGTACTGCATGGGACCGTGAGGCAACGGACCATGAACAGGGAGCATCGCATGAATCGCTTCGCATGGAGTCCGCAACGTTTGCGCCGTGCCCGCCAGGCGGCCGCACTGGCGGCGCTCGCGGTGCTCACCGCGTGCAGCAGCAGCGGACCGGCGACAACCGCGAATCCGGTCACCGCTCCTCCGACCGTGCAGGCCTACTCGGGGCCGGCACCCGAAAACGCGGACGTGCAGGCGTTCAAGATCAACCTATGGCAGAACATCGAGGGCGCCGATAAATGCGGCGGCTGCCACCACGCCGGCGGCCAATCACCACAGTTCGCGCGCGCCGATGACATCAACCTCGCCTACCAGGCGGCCAACACGGTCGTGAACCTCACCCAGCCGGATCAATCGGAGATGGTGAAAAAGGTCGCCGGCGGCCATAACTGCTGGCTCGCCTCTCCCGCGGCCTGCGGCGACACGCTCACGGTGTGGATTCAAAATTGGGCCGGTGCCAACGCCGTCGGCGGGACTCAGATCCAGCTCGTGGCACCCCCGTCGCAGACGGTCGGTCCGAGCAAGACCTTTCCCGCGTCCTCCGCCTCCTTCGCCTCCACGATCTGGCAGCCGCTACTGGTGCCGTACTGTTCACGCTGCCATTCGGATAATGCGCAGACGCCGCAGGCGCCATACTTCGCAAGCGCCAATCCTGATGAGGCCTACGCGGATGCGCAGTCGAAGATCAATCTCGACGATCCTGCGCAGTCGCGCTTCGTCATCCGCCTCGCGACCGAGTTCCATCACTGCTGGACGACCAGCTGCGCGGCCGATGCCGCGGCCATGCAAGCGGCCATCACCGCCTTCGCGAACGGCATCCCCACGACGCAGGTCGACCCCTCGCTGGTCGTCTCGAAGCAGCTGTCGCTGTTGCAGGGCACGGTGGCCTCGGGACAGAATCGCTATGACAGTGCGCTGATCGCGCTGTACCAGTTCAAGACCGGCTCCGGCAGCGTGGCCTACGATACGAGCGGCGTGCTGCCGGGACTTGACCTTACGCTCACCGGCAACGTGAGCTGGGTCGGCGGTTGGGGCATCAATATTGCACCGGGCGGCAAGGCGCAGGGCTCAACCGAGGCGAGCCAGAAGCTCGCAACTCTCATCCAGTCGACCGGCGAGTTCTCGCTTGAGGCGTGGATCGCCAATGGCAATGTCACGCAGAAGGATGCCGACATCATCAGTTACTCGGGCGGCGACACGACGCGCAACGTCACGCTCTCGCAGCAGCTGCAGCAATATGAGGCCCAGGTGCGCAGCAGCAAGACCGGCGAGAACGGCGATCCGGCGATGCTGACGGCGCTTGCGAACAACAGCGCACAGGCGTCCCTGCAGCACGTCGTTCTCACCTTCGATCCGGTTGCCGGCCGCAAGCTCTATGTCAACGGCATCTTCACTGGCGATGTCGATGCGCAGGGCGGCGGCACGCTCGCGGCCTGGGACAATACGTTTGCGCTCGTGATCGGCGCCGAAACCTCCTCCGACCATCCCTGGGCGGGCGTCGTACGGTTGCTTGCCATCCACGACCGTGCATTGACCGCGGCACAGGTGCAGCAGAACTTCACCGCTGGTGTCGGCGAGAAGTATTACCTCCTGTTCGATGTGTCAACTCTCGTCAACATTCCGAAGAGCTACATCATGCTGACGGGCAGCGAGCTTGACAGCTACTCGTATTTATTCGCGCGCCCGACCTTCATCAACCTCGATCCGACGCAGAAGCCGACTAATATTCCGATCGCGGGTATTCGCATCGGCCTCAACGGCGCCGAGGTGGGCGTCGGACAGGCCTACATCCCGTTGAACACGACGGTCACCGCAGCGAACTATTCGCCCACCGCCGGCGAGATTCTATCGACCGTTGGTACTGCGATTGCGGTGCAAAAGGGCCCGGCTTCGGACCAGATCTTTCTGACCTTCGAGAAGATCGCCAGCAAGACGCACACGGTCGTCGCGCCACCGCCGCCGGTGCCGCCAGCGCCGGTCGATACAGCCGTCAACCCTGACCTCGGCGCGCGCACGTTTGACAAGCTCCTCTACACGATGTCGGACATCACCGGCGTGCCGGTTACAGACAGCGGCGTCGCCAGCACCTTTGCCGGCTTGCAGCAGTCGCTGCCCTCGACCGAGTCGATCGACGCGTTCAGCGCTTCGAACCAGCAGGCGCTGGCGCAGCTCGCCATCGAATTCTGCCACCAGCTCGTGAACAATCCGACCTTAAGCGCGAAGTTCTTCCCCGGCCTCGATTACTCGCAGCCCGCCGGGAGTTACTTCGCAAGCCAAAGCAACGTGAACCTCGTGATCAACCCGCTGATCGCCAAGGCGCAGATCGTTGACGGCCATGGCGTGCAAGTCGCATCCCAGCCGAGCGTCGCGGCCGTAACGACCGAGCTCAACAACCTGATCGCTCAGTTGAGCACGGGCCAGAACGGCGCCGGACGCACCGCCGCCGTCACAACCGCCGCCTGCGCCGCCGTGCTCGGCAGCGCCGCGATTGTGCTGCACTGATGGGTTCCTAGGAGACTCGTGCCATGATCATTCGCAAGAAACCGCCTCGGAAGCTCGCTCTTCACGAGCCTATCCGCCACGAGAACCACGGGCGTCCCCAGAGTCGGCGCGATTTCCTCGGCCGCGGTTTTCTTACCGGTGCCGCCTATATCACCGCGCCGACCTTCTTCAGCCTGTTCGCGAACCCACGCGCGGCTCAAGCTGCGCTTGCGCCTGACATCGACGCGTTGCGCCAGCAGTGCGGCATCGCGACTTCCGGTGCAGGCAAGATCCCGTTCATCGCCTTTGATCTGGCGGGCGGCGCGAATCTGAACGGCTCCGAGGCCTTGATCGGGGGCCAGGGTGGCCAGCTCGATTTTCTTTCGGCCGCGGGCTACGCGAACCTCGGGCTGCCCGGCAACATGGTGCCCAACTCGCCCAATCCCGGCAGCCCCACCAACAACTTCATTGATACCTCGCTCGGACTTGCCTGGCACTCTGACGGCGGCATGCTGCGCGGCATCCTGTCGCGCACGGCGGCTGGCACGCGCGCCGGAGTCAACGGCGCAGTGATCGGCGCGCTCTCCGAGAATGACACGATGAACAACCCGCACAATCCCATGTATGGGATCTGGAAAGCGGGTGCAGACGGTCAGCTCCTGACGCTCATCGGCTCCGAGCCGACCGTGTCGGGCGGCAACTCGCTCGCGCCGGCGGACATGATTGATCTCACCGTCACGCCGACCGTCGTCGATCAAGCGAGCGATGTCACCGGGCTTGTCAACACTGGCCAGCTTGGCACCCTGTTTGCCAATCCGAGCGATGCGGTATCGGTGCTTGAATCGATCGCCCGCATCAGCGGCGGAACCGATCCGAGTGCTTTCGGCGGCAAGCTCGGCCAAGTCAATATGCTCACGCGCGACACGGCCATCAAGACGGCGCTGCGCTGCGGCTACGTCAAATCCGCCGACCTCGTCAACACCTTCGGCAATCCCGCCTCGCTCAATCCGGATCTCGACACCAATATCGTGGGTTCGAGCGGCATTTTTACCCAGGCGGAGTACGCGGCGAGCTCCGACTTCAAAAAGACTGCTGCCATCATGAAGATGGTGGTCAACGGCTTCGCCGGAGCGGGCACGATTGAAATGGGCGGCTTTGACTACCACGGCCAGGGCCGTGCCACGGGTGAAGACCGCAACTTTCAGGCGGGCGTGTGTATCGGTGCGTGTCTTGAGTACGCTGCACGCGTCGGTCTGCCGCTCATGATCTACGTGTTCAGCGATGGCTCGGTCAACGCGAACGGCATGGTCGACAACACGACCGACGGGCGTGGCAAATTCATGTGGGCGAGCGACAACCAGACGACCGCAGCTTCGATCATGCTCGTCTACAACCCGAAGGGCAGGCCGGCGCTGCTGCATGGCGCGACGAGCCAGCAGATCGGCTACTACGACGCCGACGGATCGGTGAACACCACATCGAGTCCTGCGGCAAACTCGGTCGAGCAGCTCGTACAGACCGTCGTCCTGAACTACATGGCGCTGCACGGGCAGCAAGGCCAGTTTGGCACGCTGTTCCCGACTCAGGGCTTGGGCAGTGCGGCCGGACAGGATGCCGTGACGGCGTTCGCGCCGATCGTGAACGGCAAGATCGGCGCTTAAGCGCGCGTTCTATGCACGGCGCGGCCTTTCACTGTCGCGCAACACAGACGCTTTTTGGGCGCTTTTGATCCCGGATCAAAATGAGCTCGCGTGCTCGGATTCGTGCCCGGTTCATTGACGCTGTAAACTTCGCTGTGCGAGGGTTCGCCGTGCGCCGCACTGGGCGTTCGGCGTCACGCAATTTGCGGAGGATACTTCTTGGGCCGGCAACAGCCGAACGATCGGGCGGCGCTTCGCTCGCGCACCGCATGGACCGCCGTGCTCGCGGGCGCCCTTGCGATGGCGACACTCATGACGTCGGCGGCCACGGCTTATGTGCTGCTCGGCCATCAGGCGCCGGATTTCGCCTTGCACGCCGTGGGCGGCAACAACGTGCGCCTCTCGGAGCATCGCGGCGATGTGGTGGTTTTGAGCTTTTGGGGGAGCCGCTGCGGCCAGTGCCGGATGCAGCTTGCAGCCCTTGATAACAGCTTTAAGACGTATCACTCCGCGGGCTTACAGGTGTTCGGCGTCAATGTCGACGATGATCAGGCCGGTGCGCTTGAATTTGCGCGCACTCAGAAGGTTGGTTTTCCCCTGCTGCTCGATCCTCAAAAGTCCGTTGCGCGCACCTACGTGGTGGACAATCTGCCCATGACGGTACTCATCGACCGCGGCGGCGCCGTGCGCCAGGTGCATCGTGACTTCAGTTCGAAGTTCGAGCCGCTGTATTTGCAGCAGCTACGCGTGCTGCTGAATGAATGATCGGAGACTTATGCTACACGTCGCGTGTCATCGAAGGTTCCTCGCGCTCAAGGCGGCGCCGCTAAGGCTTGCAGCAGTCACGCTCGGCGCGCTGCTCTTGGCCGCGCATCCGAGCGCATTCGCGCAGCCCGCCGCGGCGCCGCCAGCCGGTGCTGTGCCGGCTGTAACGGCCACGCCCGGCGCTACCCAGCCGGCCGCGGCGCCTGCATCTGCGGCGGCTGCAAAGTCCGCTGCGCCCGCCGCCGCTGCGAGCGCCGTGCCTGCAACCCCTGCCTCCGACGCCGCCACCGACACGCGCGGGCTTGACCAGGATATTCAGGGCTTGAAGAAGGATGTCGTCGATCTCAACCGCGACCTCTTCGTGCTTGAAGAAGAACTCCTGTTTCCGGCCAATACCCAGGTCGCCGTGTTCATATCGATGGACGTCGGGGAATTCTTCGCGCTCGATACGGTCACCTTGAAGATAGATCAAAAGGAAGTCGCGAACTATTTGTACACGCCACGGGAGGTCGAGGCGCTTGCCAAAGGCGGCGTGCACCGCCTGTACCTTGGCAACCTAAGAGCAGGCCAGCATGAGCTCGTGGCGTTCTTCAGCGGCCAGGGTCCGCATGAGCGCGACTATCGCCGCGGTGCGACGCTCAAGTTCCAGAAGGGCATTGGCGCCAAATACCTTGAGCTCAAGATCAACGACCGGCAGCGCCGCCAGCAGCCGGAATTTGAAATCAAGGACTGGGAATAGGGTTCGCCTCCTAGGGCTGCCGATGCGCTCGCTAGTTCTCATGGCCATCGTCGCGATGCTCGCGACCTATCCGGTAGCCGCAGCGAAGAACGACCCAGAGAAGCTGCCGCCGACGCGCGTGCGCGATCTGCATTACGGCGACGTCCTCTTCTACGTTTATAAGGACGAGGACTTCGAGGCGATCACACACCTCAATGCCTACGAGCATTGGAATCTCATGCCGCATCACGCGGCGGAATCGCAGCTGTTGCTGGGCGGTTTGTATCTGTCGCTTGGCCTGCACAATGAGGCGGGCGAGCTCTTCGAGAAGCTTCTGACGCAGGACATTCCCGCCGGCGTGCGCAACCGCGCTTGGTTTTATCTTGCACAGGTGTGGTACGCGCGCGGATACCTGGAGCGCGCCGAGCACGCCATCCGTCAGGTACAAGGTCCGCTGCCCGGACCGCTCGATGCCGAACGGGAGCATTTGCTCGCGAACGTGCTCCTGCGCCTGGGCCGCTTCGATGAGGCCATACAGCTGCTGCAAGGCTGGCAGGGGACGGCGGACTGGATGGACTACGCGCGCTTCAATCTCGGCGTCGCCCTCATTCGCGCGGGTCGACTGCCTGCGGCTGATCCGGTGCTGACACAGGTGGGCACGATCGCGACCGACCAGCCGGAGCTGCTGGCGCTGAAGGACCGCGCGAATCTCGCCTTGGGCTTCGCCTATTTGCAGGCGCAGCAGCCGCAGCAGGCGCTGCCGCCATTGCGGCGCGTGCGTCTTAAAGGCCCGTACTCGGACAAGGCGCTATTGGGCACGGGCTGGGCCGATGCAACCCTCGGTGATTACCGGCGCGCACTCACGCCCTGGTTGGAGTTGCGTGGTCGCAATCTGCTCGATGCCGCGGTCCAGGAGTCGTATCTCGCCGTGCCCTACGCGTTCGCCAAGCTTGGCGCCAACGCTCAGGCGGTTGAGTACTACGAGAGCGCGCTGCAATCCTTCGACGATGAGGGCGCGCGGCTCGATGAGGCCATCGGCCGGATCCGCGACGGCAGAATGCTCGATGCGATCCTCGGCAAGGAAGAGGGCAAACACTACGGCTGGTTCTGGCAGCTCGAACGCCTGCCTGATGCGCCCGAGTCGCGCTACTTGTATGCGGTGCTCGCGGGCCACGATTTCCAGGAGGGTCTGAAGAATTATCGCGACTTGGTCTACCTTGGCCACACGCTTGATCGCTGGGGCGACAACATGCAGGCGTATCGCGACATGATCGATGCGCGTGAACGTGCCTATGGGGAGCGCCTGCCGCGCGCCGACGCGCTGCTCGCCACCGGTGCCGCCGACCAAATGCAGCGCCGCCGCGAGGAACTTGTGGGCCGGCTCAACTCCATTGTGGCCGAGGGCGACGTCGCCGCCTTAGGTTCACCCACCGAGCGCGAGCTATGGGCGCAGATTCAGCACATTGAAGCGCAGCTCGCATCCGCCGCGCCCGGTGCCGAGAGCGATCAATACAAAGAGCGGCTGCGAGTTGTGAAGGGCGTGCTCTTCTTCCGGCTCGATGATGCGTTCAAGGCGCGCGTCTGGCAGCAGCGTCGCGCAATCAAGGACCTTGATCTGGCGCTGGTTGAAGCGCAGAACCGCTGGGTGCGCGTGCAGCATGCGCGCACCAGCGTACCTTCCAACACGGGCGAGTTCGCCGCGCGCATTGCGCAGCTGCAGGCGCGCATCGCTGCTTTGCAGGTGCGGCTCGTCGACACGCAGCAGCGCCAGAATAATTATCTCGGCGAGCTTGCGGTCGCGCAGCTGCAGGCGCAGAAGGAGCGGCTCGCGACGTACCGAGTGCAGGCACGCTTTGAGCTCGCCTCGCTCTACGATCGCGCTCAGGACGCGGGCGGCACAAAGAAGGCCACCGATGCCGCGCCCGCAGCGGAGCCCAAGCGATGAGTGCGCGCACAAATCTCGCTTTCGCACTCGCATCTTGCCTGGGGATCTTGGTGTTGCCGGGCTATGCCGCCGATACGAAAAGCGCGCTCACCATCAAGGATCTCGACGGCCGCGGCGTCGATGTGCAGACCGGATCGCAGCCGCCAGCGAGCGCCGCCAAGGCGATGGATAACTATCGACGCTTTCTCGAGTTGCAAGCAACCGATCCGAAATTGCGCGCGGAGGCGCTGCGGCGCCTGGCGGACCTCAATCTTGAGGCGGGCGAGTTCGAGCGCATGGAGAAAGAGGTCACACAGATCGATCTGCAGGGCGCCGAAGCGATCAAGCTTTATTCGACGCTTCTTAAGGCTTATCCGGATTATCCTCGCAACGATCAGGTTCTCTACCAGCTTGCGCGCGCTTACGAGACGACCGGCCAGAACGCGCAGGCGCTCGCGACCCTCGAGCGTATCGTTGCCCACTATCCGCAGACCCGGCAGCTCGATGAGGTGCAATTTAGGCGCGGCGAACTCTTGTTCTCGGCGAAACGCTACGCAGAGGCACAAAAAGCCTACGAAGTGCCGATCGCGCGCGGGCGCCAGTCGTCATTTTACGAGCAGAGTCTCTACAAGCACGGCTGGGCGCTCTTCAAGCAGGGCATGAACGAGGAGAGCTTGAAGTCATTCGCCGGCGTGCTCGATGCCATGCTCGGCGCCCAAGGGGCGGCGCGGCCCGTCAAACTCGAGGAATTGAAGCGCGCCGATCGCGAACTCATCGAGGACACGCTGCGCGTCATGAGCATCGCGTTCTCGTATTTGGATGGCGCGGCATCGCTCGACGCGTTCGTGAAGCAGTACGGCGAACGCCCATACTGGCACCACCTCTATTCGAGTCTGGGCGATCTGTACGTCGGTAAGCAGCGCTTTCAGGATGCCGCCAGCAGCTACCGCGCCTACGTCGCGCGCGATCCCAACAGCGAGTTCGCGCCCAATCTATCCATGCAGGGCATCGAGGCCTACAAGAAGGGCGGCTTCAGCCAGCTGGTGTTCGACGGCAAGCATGAATTTGTCGAGCGCTATCACTTTGGTTCGGCGTTCTGGAAGGGTCGGGACCGCGCTCAATTCCCTGAAGTCGTGCAGGAGCTGAAGATCAATCTCAAGGATGTGGCCAGCTACTTCCATGCGACCGCGCAGTCCTCGCACAAAGCCGAGGATTATCTGGAGGCGGCGCGCTGGTACCGCGACTATCTGCAGTCGTTCCCCGATGACCCGGACTCGGCGGCCACCAATTATCTCTTGGCCGAGACGCTTTTCGAGAGCCATCACTACGCCGATGCTGCCGCGGAATACGAACGCAGCGCTTACGATTATCCGAAGAACGACAAGTCCGCGACCGCGGGCTACGCGGCGCTGGCCGCGTATCAGAAGGCGCAGGATGAAGCGAGCGGCACAGCAACGAGCGACTGGCATGCGAAGCAGACCGAATCGGGCATCAAATTTGCCCAAACCTTCCCCGAGCATCCCGACAGCGCCGGCGTTTTGACACGCGCGGCGGAAGATATGTTCGCCGCCAAGGATCTGCCGCGCGCCGTGCAGCTGTCAGAGTCCATTCTCGCGCGCCAGCCGCCGGTTGATGCCGCGAAGCAGCGCATCGTATGGACGATCATCGCCGAGTCGCAATTCACGGCCGGTGCCTACGACAAGGCAGAGGCAGCGTTTTTAAAGGCACGTGACTTGGCGGGCAGCGATGCGAAGCTGCGTGGCGATCTCACCGAGCGCCTGGCGGCCGATGTCTACAAGCAGGGCGAGGCGGCGCAACAGGCGGGCAATGCAGCCGGTGCCGTCGACGATTACCTGCGCGTCGCGAAGGTTGCGCCTGACTCCAAGATCCGCGCCACGGCCCAATATGATGCCGCAACCCAGCTCATCAATATGAAGGAGTGGGCCCGGGCGATCGCGGTACTGGAGGATTTCCGTCGTGATTTTCCGAAGAGCGAGCGCTCCGCCGAAGTGACTCGCAAGCTTGCCGTTGCCTATTCCGAAGGCAATCGCCCGGGCCCTGCGGCGGGCGAGTTCGAGCGCATCGCGGCCGATCCGAATGAAGATCCCAAAGTGCAGCGCGAGGCGCTCCTGCAGTCGGCCGACCTCTTCGCCAAGGCCAACAATGGTCCCAAAGCGGTCGCGATGCTGGAGAAGTTCGTGGCGACGCATCCGACGCCGGCGGCGGATGCCGTTGAAGCGCGCCAGCGTCTCGCCGACTACGCGGAACACGCCGCTGATCACGCACGCCAGACGTACTGGTATCGCGAAATCGTGCAGGCCGATGCGCAGGCGGGCGCGGGCCGCACCGACCGCACGCGCTACCTGGCCGCCAAAGCGCAAATTCAACTCGCGACCCCCGCGCGCGACGCGTTTCGCGACGTCAAACTCGTACTGCCCCTGAAGAAGAGTCTGGTCGCCAAGCGCAAGGCTCTGGATGCGGCGCTCGCCGCCTATAAGCGCGCGCTGGATTATCAGGTTGCCGAGACGACGACCGCGGCGACTTTCGAGATGGCGGAACTGTACCGCCAGCTTGCCAAAGACATCATGAGCTCGGAGCGCCCCAAGAAGCTCTCCAAGGACGAACGCCAACAATACGACTCGCTGCTCGAGGAGCAGGTGTACCCGTTCGAGGAGCAAGCCATCAACCTGCACGAGGCGAACGCCGCGCGCGCCAAAGAGGGTCTATACGATGACTGGGTGAAGAAGAGCTACGGCGTGCTCGCCGAGCTCAAACCCGCGCGCTACGCCAAATCAGAAATCTCGCAAGATGTGGTCACGACTCTTAAGTAGCGCAAGCCGCCATGGCGGCATTGCTGTCGCGGTGCTCGCGCTCGGCGGCTGCGATAGCGTGCCAAAGCCAAAGCAGGAGCCTGCGCCCGCCAGCGTTTCCGCGACGGCAAGCCTCGATGCTGTGGCCGCGCTGCCTGCGAGCGAGGAGCCGTCGCCGCGCGCCCTTGCCGACTTCGATCGCGCCGTGGGACTCATGCGTGCCGGCAAGCAGGCGCAGGCCGAGCTGGAATTTCAGATGCTTGCGGCCGGTTACCCCACGTTTGCAGGCCCCGACATCAATCTGGGTATTCTGTATCGCAAGGAGGGGCGCCTCGAGCAGTCCGAGGAGGCGCTGAAGACTGCGACCGCGCGTAATGCCGCAAGCGCCTCCGCCTGGAACGAGCTTGGGGTAACCTTGCGGCTGCGCGGTGAGTTCCCCGCGGCCGCGAGCGCCTATGAGCAAGCCATCGCCGCCGATGCAAATTTCGCCCCGGCGCACCGCAATCTGGGCGTGGTGCTGGATCTTTACCTTGCAGACCCGGAGCGCGCGCTGACGGAGCTTGAGCGCTACCAAGAGCTTTCCGGAGAAGAGAAGCCCGTCAGCGTCTGGATCGCCGAGCTCAGGCAACGTACCGGCAGGAAGAAGCCGGCAAGCCCCCCCTCGGCTCCTTCGGGAGAGTAGCCATGTCTGTCGCCCATCGCCTTCTCGCCGCCCTGTTAGCGACCGCCGTGCTCGCAAGCGCCGACGGCCAGGAAAAGCAGCCGCTGGCAGCCCCCCGCGAGCCCGCAGCGGCGCACGGCTCAGCCCAGGATCTCGAGCCGGCGGTAGACACGTCGGCGACGCCCGACGATGCTCAGCCGAAGACCGCGGCGCGCACGGCGCCAGCGCCGTCCGTGAAGCGCGCCGCGCAGCCTGCGGGCGCGGGGCAGGCAAAGCCCAAAGCCGGCGCCAAGGACCGGATTGAGCTTGATCCGACGCAGATCACCGGCAATCGTGAGCTGCCAAAGGTACTGTATATCGTTCCGTGGAAGCGTTCGGACCTGAGCGATCTTGCCGGCCGGCCGGCCGATAGTCTGCTCGACGAGGTCCTCATGCCCGTGGATCGAGACGTCTTCAAACGTGAGAATCGCTATTACGGGGCTCTTAATCCGGATGAGCCGCGCCGCGATGCTGGCGCAAGCGCAGCACGGCCTGACGCGCCGGCCGAGAGCGGCGCTGCGGCTGCGCCGCCCGCTCGGGATGAGAAGTAGGCCTCGGTTTTTTGCAATTGTGTCATTTTAGTTTTGCTGGGCTTGTTTGAGCGGGAGTAAGCCGATGGATTTTTGGAATCTCATTGTTCGGTTCTTTCAGGGCGGCGGCGATTTCATGTATCCGATCGCCCTGGTATTGATATGCGGGCTCGCGATCGCGATCGAGCGCTATTACCACCTTACACGCGCGGCGGCGCAGAACCGCGCGCTGTGGAATGACGTGGTGCCGCTGCTCGCCAACGGTGACTTCCGCCAGGTGGTGCAGATCACCTCAAAGTCGAACGCCGCGATCGCGCAGATTCTGAACTACGGACTCGCGCGCATTCAGTCGGCGCGCCGCCGTGACGATATCGAGAAGGCCATGGAGGAGAGTCTCATGGAAGTCGTGCCGCAGCTCGAGAAGCGCACGCACTACCTCGCCACTTTTGCGAATCTGGCGACGCTCCTCGGACTTCTCGGAACGGTCATGGGGCTCATCCGCGCCTTTGCAGCGGTGGCAACCGTCAATCCGGCGGAAAAGGCGAACCTCCTGTCGGCGAGTATTTCGGTCGCGATGAACTGTACGGCCTTCGGTCTCATGACGGCCGTGCCGATTTTGATCATTCATGCGTTTCTGCAGACGAAGACCACCGATATCATCGACAGTCTGGAGATGGCGTCCGTCAAGTTCCTGAACGCCATTACCGAGCGCAAGCCCGAGCCCGCTGCGGCCGCTTGAGCGGCTGACGCATACCGGGAAGGCCTTCGCATGCGCCGCTCTTACGACGCCAAAAAGCTCGCGCGCCACACGCGCCGGCCGACCGAGCTTCTGATCGTGCCGATGATCGATATCTTCACGGTACTCGTGACCTTTCTGCTCATGACCGCGGTGTTCTCGCGCACCGTGGTTCTGGAGCTGAATTTGCCGGCGCAGCAGACAGAGTTTCGCGAGCCTCCGCCGGGATTGCAGCTTGAGGTGCTGGTGCGCAAGGACTCGATCCAGGTAGCGGATCGCAACAGCGGCCCGCTCGGCACCATGCACAATTCCGCAAGCGGCTACGACTATGAGGCGCTGACGAACTATCTGAAGCGCGTGAAGGCAAAGTTCCCCGAAATGACGACTGCGAGCCTGTTGTTCGAGCCCGATATTCCCTATGACATCCTCGTGCAGGTCATGGATCGGGTGCGCGTGTTTGAGACCAAGATAGGTACGCGTACCGAGCAGGCTGAGCTCTTTCCCGACATCTCAATCGGAGATGTGCCGCAATGAGCATGTCGAACCGCGCCCGCCGCATGGCCGAGCATCATCTGCGGCACCGCGCGGATGCCACGCTCAATCTGATTCCGTTTATTGACATCCTAACGGTGATGGTGGCGTTTCTGCTGGTGTACTCGACCGAAGTGGAGGTCATCCAGAACACCAAGGGCGTGGAGATCCCGCAGTCGATCGCGCAAACCACGCCGCGGCAATCGGTCGTGGTGATGATCACGAAGGAGGACCTGTTCGTGCAGGGCGAGCGTATCGCAAGCGTGGCCGACATCCGCGCGAATCCGGCGCCGATCATCGCAGCGCTGCACGACGCCTTGAAGCGCCCAATGCTCGTCGGCCGCGAGCTGAGCGCGCGCGACCTGGCAGCCCGTGAGATCACCGTCATGGGAGACAAGGCGCTGCCCTACGATGTGCTGAAGAAAGTCATGGCCACTTGCACCGATGCCGACTACGGACGCATTTCCCTCGCCGTTCTGCAGAAGGAAAAGCCGTTCGTCGCCGGGCAGGCGGCGGGCACTTAGCCCCGCGTGCGGAGTCTGCTGTGCTGTTAGCCCCCTATTACCGCCGCTTTGAACTGCCCTGGGAAGGCGATCCGGAGGCGAGCGCGCGCTTTCACAGAATTCTGCTGGTCGGTCTTGCGCTGTTCGTGCTGCTTGGGAGCTTGTTCGCAATTCTGCCTTCACCGCCGCGCCTCGCCGAGGAAGCCGCGGTACCACAGCGCCTGGCGCGCGTAATGATCGAGAACCAGGTGAAACCACCGCCGCCGCCGCCGCCGCCGGTCGTGCAGGAGCCGCCCAAAGTTGAGCCCGTCAAAAAGATCCCGATCGCGCCGCAACCGGTCGACCGCACCGAGCAGGCACGGCAGAAAGCCGAGAAGCAGTTGAATCAGTTCAAAGACGAGCTCGCGGATCTGCGCGAGCAGATGCCCGATCAGACACTCGGTGAGACGAAGAATCTCACCGGCGCCGTGGGCGCGGACTCGCACGCGGAACGCTCGCTCATCACCTCGAAAGTCGGCGTCGGCAGTGGCGGCATCACCTCGGCGAATTCGAGCCGCGGCTTTGGCACCGGCGCAGGCTCGCTCACCGGGCACGAGACGACCGCGGTCAGCTCGGCGATCGCGCGCTCCGGGCTCGATAGTCGTCCGGCCACAAGGAGCGGCTCAAGCGGCAAGGCCGCGCGCTCGCGCGAGGAGATCGAGCTCGTGTTTGATCGCAACAAAGGCGCGATCTATGCGCTCTACAGCCGCGCGCTGCGCGAGAAACCCGATCTGCAGGGTAAGCTTGTGCTGGAGTTCACGATTGCGCCCTCAGGCGAGGTGACAATGTGCCGGCTCGTCTCCAGCGAGCTTCACGATTCGGAGCTCGAGAGTAAGATCGTGCTGCGCGTGAAGCTGTTCCGTTTCGAGGCCAAAGACGTGGAACCGGTTACCACCACGAAACCCATCGACTTCTTCCCTGCGTGAGGTCGGCGGCACGCGCACGTGAACCTCGAATCGGAAATCCAGTACTTCACGGAGCTTGCCTATATCGACAAGGCGCGGCTCCTGAATCTGCTGCTGCACGAGCTCGCCGAAGCCGCACGCGCCACCTATGGGCCAACTCCTGAGAAGGTACACGATGGCCTGCGCCTGCGCTTCGTGAACGAGCTCGTGCACCGCTTGACCCGTTTGATTGAGCAGCTCCTGGCGCAGGACGTTACCCGGCCGAGTGACGATGTGGTGATGCGCATGCTGCTCGCGGGGCGCGCGGACAAGGCGACGGAACAGCTGTTGCACAATTCCTATAGCCAGGCGGTTCGCAGTTTCGAGAGTTACGACACGACCGTACTGATGAGCTCCTAAACGCTCAGTAGCGCGCTGTTCTTGCGCCGGTGCGGTGCCCGGGCTTAAGTTTCCTGATGCTCGAGCAGCCGCTCTCCCTGGTTTTGATCTTGCTTGCGGCGTCGCTTTTGGTCGTGACCATTGCGCGTCGTCTAGGCTTGCCGACGATCCTGGGCTACCTGATCGTCGGCATGGGCCTTGGCCCGCATGCGATTGGAATCGTTTCGCAATCGCAGACCACGGGCTTGCTTGCCGAACTCGGAATCGTGTTCCTGCTGTTTACGCTCGGGCTTGAATTCTCCTTTCCGCGCATGCTCGCGATGCGCGGCGAAGTGTTCGGCCTGGGATCGGCGCAGGTAACGCTCACGGTCGCTGTCATCGCGCTCATCGCTGCGCTCTTTGGGGTGCCCTGGCTCATCGCCGTCGTCGTCGGCGGTGCCATTGCCATGAGTTCGACGGCGATCATCCTGCATGAGCTCACCGATCGCGCTGAGCTCAATCGCACACACGGTCGACTCGCATTCAGCATGCTCCTGTTTCAGGACTTGGCGTTCGTGCCATTGCTCGCGCTTGCCTCCGCGCTCGCGCGCGGCAGTGCCGTCAACTTCTCGGGGCTTGCGACGCTGCTGTTCCTCTCCGGAGCCGCCTTCGCGGTCATGGTGGTGCTCGCCGCGGGCCGCTGGCTCCTGCGGCCGCTCTTCCAAGTGATCGCGCACAGTCGCCTGCGCGAGCTGTTTACGCTTGCGGTTCTGTTTGTCGTGCTCGCGGCCGCGTGGACTTCCTATGTTGCAGGCCTGTCGCTCGCGCTCGGCGCGTTTCTCGCCGGAATGATGCTTGCCGAAACCGAATTCCGCCATCAGATCGAGGTGGTCATTCGCCCGTTCCGCGACATCCTTCTCGGCCTCTTTTTTATCTCGGTGGGCATGCTGCTCGACGTGCGTTTGCTGTTCCACGAGTTCGGCATGATCTCGTTGATGTTGTTGGGACTGGTTGTGATCAAGGCTGCGCTCGCCGCGCTCGTGACGCGCGCGTTCGCCGGCTCGGCGTTCAAGGCGATTCGCACCGGGGTCGTGATGTCGATCGGCGGTGAGTTCGGCATCGCTCTGTTCACGATCACGTTGCGCGGCAATTTGATCGCGCCGCAGTGGGGCGAGCCGCTGCTGGTTGCGATCGTGCTGTCAATGGTTTTGAGCCCGCTCATTCTCAGCAACAATAAGCGCATCGCGCGCTGGTTGTTGCGCGAGAAGGGTCCGCCGTCTACGGCGATCGAGCGCGAGGCGGCGGCGAGCAGAGAGATTGCCGCTCGTGAACATGTGATTCTGTGCGGCTTCGGCCGCGTCGGGCAGAACGTCGCACGGGTACTCGAATCGCACGGCTTTGAGTTTATCGCGCTCGATCTTGATCCGGCGCGCGTACGCGCGGCGCGCCAGACGGGCGATCCGGTGCTCTACGGTGACTCGAGCGATGAGGGCATGCTTACCGAAGCGGGTCTTGTCAATGCAAGCGCGGTGGTCGTGAGTTTCTCTGATCCGACGACGGCGATCGGCATATTGCGCAGCATTCGCCGGCTGCGCCCGGATGTCCCGGTGCTGGTGCGCACCGCGGACGATGCACGGCTTGCGGAGCTTAGGGCGGCGGGCGCAACCGAGGTCGTGCCGGAAACATTCGAGGCGAGTCTCATGCTGGTGTCGCAAGTGCTGATGCTGCTGCGCGTGCCGGTGTCGCGCGTCGTGCGCACGATCGGTGAGATTCGCGCCAGCCGCTACGCGGTGCTGCGCAATATCGTAAGCCGCGATGGCGAGCATCCGATCGACGACACGAATGAGTATGAAGAAGAGGTGAAGTCAGTGGTCCTGCCGCCGCAGGCCTGGGCGATCGGCCGCACGATCGGTGAGGCGCGCGCGCGCGGTGCGCAGGTGGCTTTTACCGGCATCAGGAGGCAGGGCATATTAGGACGCGAGCCGGACGGCGACGCGCGCCTGCGCGATGGCGATGTCGTTGTTCTCTACGGCCCCCCTGAGGCGCTCGAGCACGCCGAAGCTATACTCCTCGCTGGATAGCCGCGCGCCCCTACCGCCGTTGCTTCACGAAGGAGGTCGCATGCACAAGAGTCGCCTTGCCGGTTTTATCATTGACTGCCATACCGCAGATCTGGACGGTGCGGCTCGGTTCTGGGCCGGGGCGCTCGGATACGCGCTCAAGCCGGCTTCGAACGCGGTGGCGGAAGCCGACTATCGCCACTTCGAGACGGGCGACACGGGTCTGCACGTCGAAGTTCAAAAGGTTGAGCATCCGAGCCGTGTACATCTTGATATCGAGACCGATGACATTGAGGCGGAGGTCAAGCGGCTCGAGAAGCTTGGCGCCAAGCGCGTGCAGCAGGTGCGCACGTGGTGGGTCATGGAAGCGCCAACTGGCCAACGCTTCTGCGTGGTGCGGCCGCAGCGAGCTGATTTTGCCGAACACGCACACCGCTGGAGTTGACGCCGCCGCATCCATCCGCGCCGCGCTATAGCGCGCGCGCTAGAATTGGCGGCTCATCATGAACCGTAGCGAGATTCTTTTTCCGCCGCAGCACACCGCGCTGCGCGAAGACGTGCACGCGCTGGGATCGCTCGTGGGGGAGATCTTGCGCGAGCAGGGCGGCGCTGCGCTGCTCGACCTCGTGGAGCAGGATCGCGTGTGCGCCATCCGCCGCCGCAATGGCGACCCGCAGGCGGGGATTGAGCTTGCGGCCCGCGTGCAGGGTCGCCCGCCGGACACGGCTCGGGACCTCGTGCGCGCTTTTTCGGCTTGGTTTCAAGTGGTCAATCTTGCGGAAAAAGTGCACCGCATCCGGCGCCGGCGTCATTACTTTCTGAAGGAGAGCGACCGACCGCAGCCCGGCGGCGTCGAGGACGCGCTGCGCACGCTAAAGGCGCGCGGCGCGAGCCTCGATGAAGTGCTCGCGCTCGTCGGCAGCTTGCGCATCGAGCCGGTTTTCATGGCGCATCCCACCGAATCAACACGGCGTACGATACTGCGCAAACAGCAGCGCATCACGCAGCTTTTGCTTGATCGGTTGGATCCGACTCTTGCCCCGAACGAAGTGCGCAGCATCGCAGGCCGCTTACGCACAGAACTTACCGCTGCCTGGCAGACTGAGGATCACCCGCGCGAGAAGCTGACAGTCTCCGACGAACGCGAGCACGTCCTTTTCTACCTCGTCGAGAACCTGTATCGCGTCGTGCCGGCCTTCTACGACGAGATCGGGCAGGCGCTCGAGAAACTCTACGGTGTGCCGGCGGACTCGCTCGAGTTGCCGACCATTCTGCGCTTCGGATCCTGGGTCGGCGGCGATATGGATGGCAACCCCGACGTGCACGCAAAGAGCATCCGCGAGACGCTCGCGCGTCAGCAACAGATGATCGTGAACGCCTACTTTGAGGAATGCCAGACGCTCATCCAGCAGCTGTCGCAGAGTGCAAGTCGCATTAGCGTATCCGCGCCGCTCGCGGCGCGCATCGATGACTACATGACGCTGTTACCGAGCGCTCGCACCAGCGTGTCCGCGCGCCACGATCGCATGCCGTACCGCGTATTTCTTGCGCAGCTCGGCGAGCGGCTGCGCCATACCTATGCGGGCCGCGCCAACGGCTACCAGCAGCCGCAGCAGTTTCGCGCCGATATCCAGCTAATCGCCGACAGCCTGAACGCAAACAAAGGCGCGAATGCGGGACTTTTCTTCGTTCGCCGGCTGCTGCGCCGCATCGACACGTTTGGGTTTCACGTCGCCACACTCGATGTCCGGCAGCACACGAGTCTGCATCACCAGATGCTCACACGCGGTCTCGACGATCCTCACTGGAGCGCGCGTCCGCGCGCCGAGCGTCGCCAGCTGCTGGGCGCGGCTTTGGAGGGCGACGTCGGTCCGCGCGCCGAGCTCGATGCGCTTGGCAAAAGAAGCCTGTCCGTGTTTGACGCCGTCATGCAGGGCCGCCACCGCTATGGCCCTGATGCGGTCGGCTATTTCATCGTGAGCGGCGTCACCGGCGCTGACGATGTGCTCGCGGCACTGCTGCTCGCGCGCTGGGCGGAGGCGTATGACAAGCGTACGGGCGAGGTTGCGCTCGATTTCGCACCGATGTTTGAGTCGCTCGCGTCGCTCGAACGCTGCGGGGAGACGATGCGCGAGCTTTTGGACGATGCCCGCTATCGCCGCCACCTCGCGGCGCGCGGCAGAAAACAATGCGTTCTCATCGGCTATTCGGACAGTAACAAGGAAGCCGGTGCCTGCGCTTCGCGCTTTGCCATCCATGAGGCGCAGCGCTCTCTGGCGCAAGTCTTGGCGGCGGAACATGAAAGTCACGTGATCTTTCACGGCCGCGGCGGCAGCATCGCGCGCGGCGGCGGCCGGATCGATGCCCTCGTGAAATCCGCGCCCGCCGAGGCCGTGAACGGCGTGTTGCGCCTGACGGAGCAGGGCGAGGTTGTGCAGCAAAGTTACGGCCTGCGACCGATCGCGATGCGCACCCTGGAGCGCGCGTTCAACGCTTTGTCCTTGTGTACGTTTGCGGCGCGCGCGGGCACATTGCCAAGCGATAACGCCGAGCAGCTGAACTGCGCAAAGATTCTTGCCGAGGAGAGCCGCACGGCCTATCGGCGCCTGGTACACGGTGAGCCTGCGTTCTACGATTATTTTCGTCATGTGACGCCGATCGATGTGATAGAGCGGATGCAGATCGCCTCACGCCCGGTGTTTCGCGCCGAGCTTGAGGGCCTTGATAGCTTGCGCGCGGTGCCGTGGGTGTTCGCCTGGACGCAGGCGCGTCACATGCTGCCGGGCTGGTACGGCGCAGGCACGGGCTTGCGCGCAGCTATCGGGCGCTTCGGGCTGGCAACGCTGCGTGCGGCTTATACGAACTGGTTTTTCCTGCGTAATCTCATCGACGACATCGAGGCGATGCTCGCGCGCACCGATCTGGAAATCGCGCAGGCCTACAATGTGCTCGCCCCGACGCCGCTGCATCGGTTCTTTGCCGACATTCGCCTCGAGTACGCGGCGGCTCGCGAGCACGTGCTCGAAGTGAAAGACTGCAGCGCGCTTCTTGACAGCGATCCGACGCTGCAACGCGCGCTGCAACTTCGCAACCCATACGTCGACCCGATGAACCTCATGCAGGTCGATTTGTTGCAGCGCTGGCGCGCCAACGAGCGCTCCGATCGTGATCTCTTTGAGGCCTTGCTCGCGAGCATTGGCGGGATCGCGCAAGGATTGCAGAGCACGGGCTGATGAGCACAAGCGGCGCGCTTACCATTCGCCCGGCGGCCGAGCACGAAATGGGGCTCGTGTTAGGATTTATTCGCGGGCTTGCCGAGTTCGAGCGTCTGTCTCACGAGGTGGTCGCGACCGAAGCGGATTTGCATCTCGCGCTGTTTGGCGCGCGACGTTTCGCCGAAGTGGTGTTTGCGTGCGTGGATGGCGCGCCCGTTGGTTTCGCGCTCTTCTTCCATTCGTTTTCGACTTTTCTAGCGCGCCCCGGTCTTTATCTTGAGGACCTGTACGTGACGCCCGCGGTGCGGGGCCAGGGCGTGGGCGGCGAGCTCTTATCGTGGCTTGCAGGTACCGCAATCGAGCGCGGCTGCGGCCGGCTCGAGTGGGCGGTGCTTGACTGGAATGAAGCAGCGATCGGCTTCTATCACAAGCTCGGTGCGGTCGTTAAGGATGAGTGGAAGACATGTCGTCTGGCCGGCACCGCTCTTTCGCGGCTTGCCGCACGGCGGCGCGGTTGAGCGGGCCGCTGCGTGCGGTGCGGCGCACGGCCGTCGAGCATTTTGACCAGCATTTCGCGCGCTCGGGCCACGCGGCTTTTGATCGTGCCGACCGCACAGCCGCAGATGCCAGCGGCTTCCTCATAGGAGAGCCCACTTGCGCTCACCAGCAGAAGCGCGGTGCGCTGGCCTGTCGGCAGTGTCGACAGCGCGTTGTGCAGTTCGCGCAACTCAAGCTCCCCGTCGTGATCGGGCAGGACACTCGGCTCGGGCAGCGTTGAGGTGTCGACGCCAACCGCCTCGAATTTTTGGCGGCGCAGCTGCGAGTAATGCTCATTCCTCAAAATCGTAAATAACCAGGCTTTGAGATTGGTGCCGGGCTGGAAGCGCTCAATATTGCTGAACGCTCGCAATAAGGCTTCCTGAACCAGGTCAGCGGCTCGCACCGCGTCGCGGCACAGCGAGCGAGCGAAGTTGTGCATCTGGGGCATGAGGGCGATCATGTCATCGGCTACCATTTGCGCGGGCTCCGTTCTTGCTACCACTGGTGGGGCAAGGTACAGAGGCGCGCTGCCGGCGGCAGTCGGCGCTTGGCGCGCGACGCCGTCGCCGCTTCCGAACCGCCTGTCAGACGAGTCCTACAGGCGCCCTGGCGGCGCCGCGCGGTCATGCGCGCCGTGATTCAACCGCAGGCAATTGCATGGAGCGACGGTACTTGGTGACCGTGCGACGCGCGACCTTGACGCCGCGATCAGTCAGCAGTCCGGTCAGCTGCACGTCCGAGAGTGGATGGCGGCGATCCTCAGCGGCGATGAATTCACGCATTAAGGCGCGAATCGCTGTGGCCGAGCATGAGCCGCCGCTTGCGGTTGCCAGCTGTCGCGAGAAGAAGCGCTTAAAGGAGACGACTCCGCGCGGCGTTGCCATATATTTGTGGCTCGTCGCGCGCGACACCGTGGACTCATGCAGTGCAAGCTCTGCGGCAATTTCGCGCAGCGTTAGGGGGCGCATGGCCAAGTCGCCGTATTCGAAAAAATTGCGCTGCCGGGCCACGATCGCCTCCGCAACCCGCTGAATGGTGAGAAACCGCTGCTCGAGATTGCGCACCAGCCAGCGCGCTTCCTGCAGATGCTGCGCCAGTGGCGCACTCTCCGCGTCGCGCGCGCGCCGCAGGCAATCCGCGTACTGTTGATTGACGCGTATGCGTGGATAGATCGCGGCGTTGACAGTGACGACCCAGCGCTTCCTGTCCTTGCGGACAATTACATCCGGGACGGTGGCGCGCGGCTCAAACGTGCCTACCTTCGAGCCCGGCCGTGGGTCGAGCCCACGGATAAGCTCGAATGCAGTGTTGAGTTCCGCAGCCGTGCAGCCTAGAAGCACGCGCAGCGGCGCATGATCACGCGCCGCCATCATCGGCAGCTTGTCCGCGGCGATCGCTAGGGCAAGCTTGCGCCCCGGTGACGCCGGATCGAGCGCCTGCAGCTGCAATGACAAACACTCGGCAAGATCGCGCGCCGCAATCCCGGTCGGCTCGAGGCTCTGCACGATGCGCAACGCGGTTTCCAACTCCACCGGCGCGACATCCGCGTCTTCTGCGAGGAGCTTCCCGAGCGGCTGCCGCAGAAACCCATCCTCATCGAGCGCGTCGACGATGAAGTGGGCAAGCGCGAAGTCGCGCTCCGCAAGGCCGAGTAGCATCAATTGCGCTTTCAACAAATCGCACAGCGACTCCGGCGATGCCGTCCATTCGGTCCAATCGGAGAAATTGTCGGTCCCGCCGCTCGAGGCAGAAGTCGTCGTGTCTGGGTGCTCAAACTCGCCATCGGTGAGTGCCGCGGTCTGTTCGTCGGGCTGTTCATCCGCTTCGCTCGGCACATCCTCAGAGTCCGAGGTGTCGGTTATCTCTTCAAGGAATGGATTCAAGGCCAGCGCTTGGTGCAGTTCTTGCACACAGTCCAAAGCGGAAAGCTGCAGCAATTTGACCGACTGCTGCAGCCTGGGGGTGAGAGCCATCTGCTGTTTGAGCCGCAGGCCAATTACCGCGTTAAACATCCGGAAAATCCTATGTGTACGTTCTACTGCACCGAGCTCAAGCAACAGCTTTGCCCATGAGCCCTATTCTTCAAGGACATCCTGCAACCGCGTGTAAGAAACGCCCAGCACCGCGTGCCCACCATTGAAGCTTATACAATTTACATGAATACAATTCACGACGGCGTTGCGGGTTCCGAGGTGGCGCGAATGCGTGCGGCACTGATCCGCGAACGACGCACGCGCGCGGTCCTTGGACGCACGAAAGATGCGTTGGAGGCAATTCTCGGCGCGGGTTGCGTCGGGTTTTGCAGAATCGGCTACGTAGGTCGCAGGCTCAGCGCCAATCCGCATTTCAAGGCGCATTTCGGTTGGCCGCCGGATGCCACGCTCGAACGTTCAGACCTTGATGCGCGCGTGCACGCGGACGACCGCGCAGCGCTTGGCGCCGCCGTCACGGCGGCGCTCGAAGAGGGCGCGCCGCTTGATCTGACGGTACGCGCGGTCTGGCCGTGCGGGACGACGCAGTATATTGCGTTGCGCGGGCGCTGCGAGCTTGCCGATAAGATCGACAGTGCGGGCGCTCGCAAGCGTGCGGCTCGCGCGCTGGTTCTGGTCGCGAATAACGTCACCGCCGAGCACCGCGCACTCAAAGAGTGTGAAGCGGCGGTTGCCCGTGAGTCCGACCTGCGCACGCGTGCCGAGACAGCCAATCGCTCAAACCTCGAGCTCCTGTGGCTCGTTTCGCACGAACTTCGTTCGCCGCTGAATGCGCTGCTTGGCTGGAATCGGATCCTCGCCATCAAGCGCGGCGACGATCCGGAAGTCAAAGCCAAAACTGTGCGCATCGAGCACAGTGCGAAAGCGCAACTGCGAATCGTGAACGACTTGCTTGATTTCGGACGCATGGGCACCGGCAAATTCAAGATCAATAAGCGTCCAATGAAACTCGCGACAGTTGCCGCCACGGCACTTGAGGCGGCGGGTGCGGACGCGTGCGCCAAAGAAATCGAGCTCACGGCGGATTTAGCCGCGACGGCGGGCGAGCTTAACGGCGATGCGGAGCGATTGCGCCAGGTCGTAACGCACCTGCTCTCAAACGCCCTCAAGTTCACACCTCGCGGCGGGAAGGTCCACGTTTGCCTGCGCCGCGATGGAACGGATATCGTGTTTGACGTAACGGACACGGGCCAAGG
The DNA here is from genome assembly GCA_036833805.1 of Steroidobacteraceae bacterium. Taxonomy (GTDB): domain Bacteria; phylum Pseudomonadota; class Gammaproteobacteria; order Steroidobacterales; family Steroidobacteraceae; genus PALSA-1196. The sequence continues at coordinate 25,659 of DAITPA010000001.1, forward strand.
CATCGCGCCCGAGCGACTCGCGCACGTGTTTGAGCGCGTGCGTGCGCAGAACTCAGTCGGACCGCCGGGTCTCGGACTTGGTCTGTCGCTTGCCCGCGAGATCGTGGCGCTGCACGGTGGCAGCGTGCGCGTCGCGAGTGACGGCGTGGGCCGCGGCGCGCAGGTGGCGGTCAGGCTTCCCGCGCGTGCCGCCACGATCGCCTGCGCTGAGCCCGGCGCGACGAAGGCTCTCATGTCCGTGCCGCGCTCGCTCGCGGGCCTTGCAATTCTGGTAGTGGATGACGAACCCGACGCGCGCACCGTTGTCGCCGAACTGCTGAGGCTCGAGGGCGCAGAAGTTGCAGTATGTGATTCGGCGGCATCCGCCTACGAGAAGCTGTGCGCGCAAGGCGCAGGCTTTGACGTCGTGGTGACTGATATTGGCATGCCAGTCGAGGATGGTTACTCACTCGTTCGCAAGCTGCGTGCGCTGAAATCCGGGACGCGCGTGCTGGCGATTGCTCTTACGGGTTACGCGACGAGGAGCGATGCGGCCGCGGCGCTCGAAGCCGGGTTCGATCTGCACGTGGCAAAGCCCGTCGATTTCGAGCGGTTTGTGCCGATGATTCGGCGCTTCTCACAGCATACGTAACGGTGCTTTGCGGTGCAGTGCGACACGAGCGCGATGCAAAAAAAGGCGGGCCGGCATTATGCGGGCCGCCAAGTGGGGGTTGCGTAATCAGGCAATCACCGTGCCAGCGCGTGGCGATTGAATTTTAGGCACGTTTTATGCGTCCTATATATCGGTTTCGACTCAAATGGGTATGGGCATGCGTGCTCGAGAAACGATCCGAACCCTGAATCGCCTGATCCGCAGCTGTCGCGGCGCCGAGGCATTTTGCCGCGCTTGTGCGACCACTCGCGGCGCATCGCAGCTGCGTACGGTGCTGCGCCATCGCAGCGAGGAATGGGGACGCCATGGCGATGAACTGCAAGCGCTTGTATTGATGCTGGGTGGAGAACCTGCGACCGGGAGCCACACGGGCGGCTATGCGCGACGCATCTGGCTCGGGTGCAAGGCACTGTTGTTGGGCTCAAGCGAAGCGCTCGTTCTCGAGGAATGGCAGTGCGAGCAGCAGCGGGTTCTGAGCCGCTATGAGGAGGCTCTACGGGGCTACTTCGCACGGCGCGTCCTGCGTACGGTGACTGTACAGGCGGCCCGGATTGCCCAGCGCCTGGAGCAGATCGAGTCACTCCGGGACCAAATCGCGGTGGCGTCGCCGAACCCATCACGGGTGTAAAAGCTTGACGACCTAAAAAAATGCGCTACGGCGGCCTGCAAGGGCTGCCATCGGCACATTTGCCTACGCGCAGCTGATCCCTCGGGTGGTCATGGTAACCTTGGCGGCTCGCGTTGTGGCGGAAGGAGCCGGCCGACACCCGGTCGGCCTGCGCCCAAAACCAGCACTCATTCGTTATCTTCCCCGAGCACGCGAGACCGGCGCCGGCATTGGTTTCCGTACGAGAGCAATTTAACAATTAAAGGAATTCTGAAGCGACATGGCACACGCGCTGATCGTCGACGACGATCCCGATATCGTGGATTTGCTGCAGGAAGTGGCGCGCATGGAAGGCTTCACGGTGGCGCGGGCGCATAGCTTGCGCGAAGCGCGCATCGAGCTCGGCCGCCAGCGTCCTGATGTGCTTCTGACGGACCTGCGCCTGCCCGATGGCCAAGGCATCGAACTCGTGAATGAGCTCGACAACCCCGAAGCGACCGAGGTGATTGTTATCACGGGCCACGCGACCGTCGACAGCGCCGTGGCGGCGCTGCGGGCTGGCGCGAGTGACTACCTCGTCAAGCCCGCCGAGGTCGAGCGTGTCCAGGCGGTGCTGCGTCGCGCGAAGAAGACGAGCGCCCTGCAGCAGGAAATCGGCGCACTGCGCGAAGAGTTGCGCAAGCTCGGTCGCTTTGGCCGGATTCTTGGCGGCTCACAGCGCATGCAGGTGCTGTACGATCAGTTGAGCCGCGTCGCTCCCACCTCAGCCACGGTGCTGCTGATCGGTGAGAGTGGTACGGGCAAGGAGCTCGCAGCGCACACGGTGCATGAGCTTAGCCGGCGGCGCGACGCCCCGTTTCTACCGTTGAATTGCGGCGCCGTCGCGCCACAGCTCATCGAGACTGAGCTCTTCGGCCATGAGCGCGGCAGCTTCACCGGGGCGGATCGGCAGCACAAGGGTTTTTTCGAACGCGCGAACGGCGGCAGCATCTTTCTGGATGAGATCACCGAGATGCCGATGGAGCTGCAGGTGAAACTGCTGCGCGTTCTTGAGACCGGCACTTTCACACGCGTCGGCGGCGCTGCGCAGATCGCAAGCGATGTGCGCATTATCGCCGCCACGAACCGCGATCCGGAAAAGGCCGTCACTGAGGGCAAGCTGCGCGAGGACCTATATCACCGGCTGAACGTATTCCCCATCCATTTGCCGCCGCTGCGCGAGCGCGGCGTCGACATCGAGCAGCTCGCGCTGTCTTTTCTCGAAGCGCAGAATCTTGCCGAAGGCACGAACAAGTCCTTCTCGCGCGACGCCCTCGTGCGCCTCTATCAGCATCACTGGCCCGGCAACGTGCGCGAATTACGCAACTACGTGCAGCGCGCTTACATCATGGCAGACGACATCATCGAGGGCGAGATCGTGGCGACCGCAGTCGCGCCGAGCCTCGATGACCGCACGACAATCACGATTCACGTCGGCACCCCGCTTGCGGAAGTGGAACGTCGCGTGACCATGGCGACCCTTGCATATTGCGGCCAAGTGAAACGCAAGGCGGCGCAGATCCTGGGGGTGAGCCTTAAGACGCTGTATAATCGTCTCGAGACCTACAACGGGAAGGGGAGTCTCACTGGCGAAGATGAGGGGTTCGATGCGCTCGCCGGCGATGGCGCACGTGAAGCAACGCATGACACGGACCCCGCCACATCGGCTCGGTGAAAAGCGTCAAGTCGGCCATGTCCTACTTGAGCTTGGGAGATTTGCCGCGCAAGCGCCGCCAATACCCGCTGTCACATGAAGTCTTCACTCGTTAGCTTCCAACATTACGGCCGTAAGCGCTGATAAAAGACACCCATGGCGTCCACTCGGGTTGCAGTTGTTGACGATCACGAGCTCGTGCGCATCGGGCTCAAGCAGATTATTGAGGCGGAAAGCGATTTCAGCTGGGTAGGCGATGCCTCCACGGGGCGGGAAGCCCTCGACATGCTGCGCAGCAAGCCGTGCGATGTACTGTTACTCGATTTGTCGTTGCCGGACATGTCCGGGCTGGATGTTCTGCGACGGATTAAGTCGCATCACGACAGCGTCGCAACGTTGGTGCTGTCTGCGTACGCCGAGAAGCAGTATGGCTTGAACGTGTTGCGTGCCGGAGCGAGCGGCTTTGTCAGTAAGACCGCGGCGCCCGACGAACTGTGCCGCGCGATTCGCGCGGCGGTGCGCGGCGGACGCTATGTGAGCCCGGAACTCGCCGAAGTGCTCGTGAACGGCATGCAGGGGGTCTCGGGCGAACCCCCGCACACCGCACTTTCGGAGAGAGAGTTCCAAATTTTCTGCAAGCTCGCCGAGGGACAGAGCGTCACTGATATTGGCGCTGCGCTGTTTCTCAGCGTCAAGACGGTCAGCACCTACCGCACACGCATCCTGGAAAAGATGGGCATGAAGAGCAATGCCGACATGACCTATTACGCGGTCAAGAACGATCTTGTGCAATAACCGCGATGAGTGCTCCTAATCCACGTGAGCCGCGGTCAAATAGTGCGCCGTCCGGTGAGCGTCGCATCCTCCTTATTGAAGATTCTGAGGTTCTGAGCCGCCGTCTCGTCGATCTGCTCTCCGACCCAGGCTACGTCGCCGTTACCGCCCAGGCAACAACGCAGTCGCAGGCGCTGTCGCAGCTTAAGGACGGCAGCTTTGACGTATTGGTGGTCGACATCGAGCTTGCCGAAGGCAACGGCGTCGCCGTGGTGCGCAATGCACGCCAGCTATGCCCACCTGAGGCGCAGCTGCTGATCGTCGTGCTGACAAACTACGCCTCCGACTTCGTGCGTGATCATTGTTTCGCCGCCGGCGCCGATTATTTTCTCGACAAGATGCGCGACATCTCGCAACTCAAAGCAATCGTAACGGCCGGCCAGCCGAAATGGTCGCCGCCTACAGCCCATTGACCCAAGCCAGCAGCTGACGCGACCCAGTGCGCTCGCAGTCAGGTCAATTCTCGCGGTACTTCCACCTCGATCTGCGTTCCGCGGCCGGAATTCGAATGTAACGTAAAATGTCCGTGCAGCGCTTTGATGCGCTGGCGCATGCCGCTAAGGCCGTGCGAGCGGCTAAATGCTCCGCCTTCCATATCGAAGCCGCAGCCGTCGTCGGAGAGCTTGAGAATGTAATTGCGCGTATCGCCGCGGAATTCGAGGCGCACACGGTGTGCGTCAGCATGGCGGATGACGTTGGTAAGCGCCTCCTGCACGAGCCGAAAGAGTGCAATGGCAGTGTCCTTGGGCACTGTACTCACGTCATCGTCGACAGCCGACTCGAACTGTAGATTTGCTTTCGCACACGTTGATTCCACGTGCGCGCGCAGCGCGGTCGCAAGCCCGAAATGATCCAGAAGCGACGGCCGCAGATGTTCGACCACCCGCCGCTTGACGTTCATCGCCTCATCGAGCGCCTCGCCTAACTGCGTTAGGCGCTGTGCATTCGGCGGCTGATCAAGACGCGACTGCAGCCAGGACAGATCCATTTTCGCGGCGGTCAAGAGTCCACCAAGCTCGTCGTGCAGACGGCGCGCGAGTTCCGATTTTTCCTTCTCAGCGAAGTTCTGCAGGTGCGTCGAGAGCTCCGACAGTTCGCGCGTGCGCGCCTCGAGAAGCTTCTCGAACCGTGGGGTGGAGCGCCGCCGCTCGTACCGCAGCGCTGCGGCCACCAGGAGGACGCAGCCCGCCACACCCAGGAAAATGCGGCTTAGGAGCGGCATGAACGACGTTATGGCGCGCGTCGGCCCCCGGCCTCGCGCGGGATCCGTTGCCCGCCGCCGGCCGCGGTATCGCCTGCGTGTCCCACGGTCGAAGAAGGTTCCGCGCAGCGGCACAGCGGCGTTGGAGGTCGTTGAATGCATTTTTTCCAGTGTTTACCATAAGTTACACGCCGCGCCGCCACACCAGGGTATGGTTGTTTGCCGGCATGTCGTGGTCCGCATCGAGCGCAAGACCTTCGTCTGCGGCAAGCGCATTCACCGCCTCGAAGTCACGAATGCCGCTCGCCGCATCCCGCTGTTGCAGGTAGTGGTCGAAGGCTTCGTTGCTGGCGCTTGTATATCGCTTGGCGTAGCGAAAAGGTCCATACACGCACAGCACTGCATCCGCCCCGAGCAGTGCGCCAACGCCGCGAAAGAAGTCCTCGACGCCCTGCCACGCCATGATGTGCAGCGTATTGGCGCTGAAGACACTATCGATGCCGGTGACCGGCCAAGGATGCCTGCGGACGTCAAGCTCAACCGCCCCCGGCAGATTCGCGGCGCCCGCCTGCTCGATCCGCGCTCGCAGCGGAGGCAGGTACGCGCCAGTGTCGCTCGTGTGCCAAACGAGCTTCGGCAGGTGGCGCGCGAAATACACCGCGTGCTGACCCGTGCCGCTGCCGATCTCGAGCACATGCCGGCTTGCCGCGAAGGCGCCGCGCAGTATCTGCAATATGGGGTCTTTATTGCGTTCGCACGCTTCGGACACGCTGAACATCGAAATGCCGCGACACTTGCGGTGCGTAAGGCGGCAAATATAGCGCGTCGCGGCTGCGCGCGGCGCTCTTCAGGCCCGCCGCCGAATCTTATCCAGGAGGATAGGTGCGGCCACCGCCGGACCCTGGGCATAGTCGACGCTCGCCGACGCCAGCCGTTTTAGCAACTCGGGCGAGCTCACGGATTGGATGATTGTGGCGCGTCCGAGCACCTTATTGATCTGGTGCAAGGAGCGCAGCAAGGTCTCGCCCACATCATCACCCGCGTCGCCAGCCAGCGCCGTGTGGTCAATCTTCACGTTCGTGACGTCGAGGGACTTCAAATAGGCAAACGAGGAAATGCCGCGGCCGAAGCCATCGAGCGTGAATTGAAATCCCTGCGGCGCGAGCTTGCGAATCAGCTCATTGATTTGCAAGAAACCGCTCGCGAGTGCCTGCTCCTCGATTTCAAGGCCGATGTGTTGGGCGGGGGCCTGCGCCTCGTGCGCCGCTGCTGCGATGAACTGTGCGAGTTCAGGATCCGCGAACGAGGCTTGTGACAAATTGAGAAACCAGCGCCCCGCGCTGGGAGTTTCCTTCTGGTGCTGCGCAATCCAGCGGAATGCGTTTTTCATGCACCAGCGATCGACGCGGTGGGCGAGGGCGGCATTGGAAATGGCAATCGCCGCAAGGTCTAGCTGTTCGGGCAATCGGCCCGCGTCGCTGCTCGGCGCACCCAACAGCACCTCATAGTGTGACGGCGCACGCCGGTTGCGCACCGGGGCAATACGCTCGGCTTGCAAGATGAACGCATCGGTCTTGAGCGCCTCTTCCAGCCACAGGGCGAGTTGGCGTTCGCGGCCTACTTTGACGGTGACGGTGGCGTCGTCGTGAAACATGCGCCATTGATCGCCGCCGCGCGTCTTCGCGTCGTAGCAGGCGACGTCTGCGCGCTCAACGAGCGCTACCCACGATTTATCGCCCGGCGCTGCGACCGCAATGCCAACGCTTGCGCGCGCCTGCAGTGGCTGCCCCGCCCATAGGCACTCCTGCTGGCGCAGCCGCTCGATCATCGCTTCCGTGACGCGTACTGCATCTTGTTGTGCACAGTGTTGCAGGATCACGAGAAATTCGTCGCCGCCAAAGCGGCCGATGAGGTCCCCGCCTCGCAGTGAGCTCTTGAAAGTGGCGCTCACACGGCGCAAGAGCTCATCTCCGGCGACATGTCCAAAGTGGTCGTTGATTTTTTTGAAGTGATCAAGGTCAATCATCACGACCGCAAGCGTGCTGCCATCGATCGCGGCGTCTTCCAGCGCGCTTTGCAGGCGCCGCTCCAACTCGCGCCGGTTGAGAAGGCCAGTCAACGAATCGTGACTCGCCTCGTGCGACCATTGGCGCGCCTGCCGATGCGAGGCGGTTATATCGGCGATCGTGCCCTCGTAATACAGAGGCGCACCGCGGCTGTCGCGCACCAGACGGGCACTGTGCAGCACGACGAGGCGCTCGCCTTTTTTGTTGCGCAGGATAGTCTCGCGGCTGCGAATCTCACCTTGCGCTTCCAGCTCCCGGCGCCACTGCAGGTGGTCCTCGGCGCTCGCATAGATCTCAAGGCCAAAGTCCAGGCGCAGCACGTCTTCCTCCGTTTCATAACCGAGCAGGGTGACGATTGCCGGATTCGCCGAGATCAACCGGTCATCGCAGGTCGCCTGATAAACACCCGCTGCGGTGCTCTCGAACATGGTGCGATAGCGAGCCTCCGACGCCCGCAACGCCAGCACGGTGTGCGTGCGCTCGAGAGCCAAGCGCAGCACTTTGTCGACGATGGGGCCGGAGATCTCATCCTTGATGAGATAATCGAGTGCACCGCGCCGTGCGGCCTCAAGGCCAAGCTCTTCCTGGGCGCGGTCAACCATGACAATGATCGGCACGGTTGCGGCGCGACTCTGCAGTCGCAGGAAGGCGGGAAGGCCGCTCGCATCCGGAAGCGTGAGTTCGACGATGATCGCGGCGAACTTGCGGTCGCGCAGCTGTAAGAGCCCGTCGGCCAGAGTGTGGGCTTCCTGAACCACGTAGTGACGAGTTTTAAGACGTGCAAGCGCCTCGGCGACGCCAGCCGGCGCGCCGCGAAAGTCCTGGATCAGGAGAATGAGGTCGTCGCTCACGCTGCCTTGCGCGGTTGGGCGGCACTCTGCCGCATTGAAAGCTTAGCTTTGTCGCCGTGCGCGGCTAGTGCCTGTCGCTCAATTAAGCAAAATGCGCCGCTTCGACTGGGCCGGCTGTGATGCAAGTCTCACTCGAACCCGCCGCAGCCGGCCGCCCATCGTGCATTGCACCATCGTTTCGGGCCGTTCAGTCGCGCCACGGGTACGTCCCTTGCTGTACTTTAGCGTGAGAATAACGCGATCATGTAATCGGGAGACACGCATGCGAATGATGGAGCGACGACGATTCGGCGAGCGCGGCGCAGCCGGCTGGGTTCTGCTATGGCTGTTGGGCATTCCCATTCCGATCTTGCTCGTCCTGTTCCTGCTGCGCGGCTGCACCTAACTTCTGAGCGCGCTCCGTACGGGCGTGCGGCGCGTCGCGGGCCTGCCGGATGCTATATTGCGATTCACCCAAATTCACGGGGGAATTTAAGGTGTTTCGCAAGTGAACAACATCGAAATCGCGCAGCGGGCGACCATGCGGCGAATCAGCGAGATTGCCGTCGAGCGCTTGGGTATTCCCGAGGACTGCCTCGAAGCCTATGGCCGCTACAAGGCGAAGATCTCGCTTGAGTACCTGGCAAGCCTCGAGGAGCGCCCCGACGGGCGCCTGATCCTCGTCACCGCGATTTCCCCGACGCCCGCGGGCGAAGGCAAGACCACCATGACCGTGGGCCTTGGGGACGCCCTCAATCACATTGGCAAGAAGGCAATGATCTGCCTGCGCGAGCCTGCGCTCGGGCCGGTATTCGGCATGAAGGGCGGAGCAGCCGGAGGGGGCTACTCCCAGGTGGTGCCGATGGAGGACATCAATCTGCATTTCACCGGCGACTTCTCGGCGATTGGGCTTGCGAACAACCTGTTGGCCGCGCTCATCGACAATCACATCTACCACGGCAATGAGCTCGCCTTCGACGTGCGGCGCATCGCCTGGCGGCGTGTCGTCGATCTGAATGATCGCGCGCTGCGTGCGCTTACGATTGGTCTTGGCGGTGCCGCGAACGGGTTCCCGCGCGAGGACGGCTTCGACATCGTGGTGGCTTCCGAGGTGATGGCAATTTTCTGCCTCGCCACAAGTCTTGCGGACCTGAAGGAACGACTCGCGAGCATTGTCGTCGGCTATACGCGCGCGCAGCAGCCGATTTGCGCACGCCAGCTGCAGGCGCAAGGCGCGATGACCGTTCTCTTGCAGCAGGCGCTCGCTCCTAACCTTGTGCAGACGCTCGAGAACAATCCGGCACTCATTCACGGCGGGCCGTTCGCAAATATCGCCCACGGCTGTAACTCGGTCATGGCGACGCGCGCGGCGCTCAAGCTCGCCGACTACGTGGTCACCGAAGCGGGCTTCGGCGCCGATTTGGGTGCCGAGAAGTTTGTCGACATCAAGTGTCGTAAGGCCGGACTGCGTCCCGCGGCCGCGGTCATCGTCGCAACCGTCCGTGCTCTCAAATATCACGGCGGCGTGGAAATCGCCGCGATCGGCCAGGAGAATATTGCCGCCGTCGAAAAGGGCATCGCGAATCTCGAGCGGCACATCGAAAATATGCGCGACCGCTACGGTATATCCTGCGTGGTTGCGATCAATCACCGCGCCGAGGATACCGGCGCGGAGGTGCAAGCGGTCGTAAAGCGTACGGCAGATTTGGGCGTGAAGGTCATCCTGGCGCGGCATTTTGCGCAGGGCGGACGCGGCGCGGTTGACGTCGCGCACGAAGTCGTGCGCTTGTGCGACATCCCCAACAACTTCAAATTCGTATACGAGGAGAGCGCGTCGCTGTGGGAAAAAATGCACGCCATTGCGACGCGCGTCTACGGGGCTGCCGACATCAGCGCCTCGAGCAGCGTGCGCGCGCGGATTAAGCAGCTGCAGGACGGCGGCTATGGGCACTATCCGGTGTGCGTGGCGAAGACGCAGTACTCCTTCTCAACCGACGCCACGGTGCGCGGCGCGCCGTCGGGCCATATCGTCAACATCCGCGAAGTGCGCCTCGCCGCCGGTGCGCAATTCGTCGTGATGATCTGCGGGGATATCATGACAATGCCGGGATTGCCGCGAGTGCCCTCGGCAAACGCGATTGATGTGGATGCGAACGGCAAAGTCGTTGGACTCTTCTAGCGCGCTCAGTGCAACCCGGGTTTGACGACGGCGAGGATGACGATGGCGAGGAGTAAGAGGCTCGGAACTTCGTTGAACCAGCGGAACCAGCGAGGCGAGTGGCTGTCGCGGCGTGCGCGCAGTGCGGTGATGAGACGGTAGCACCACAGATGGTAGCCAATGAGGAGCACGACGCACATGAGCTTCATTTGCAGCCATGGTTCGCGCAAGTAGGCAGGAGCCGCCAGAATCATGGCAATGCCAAAGCTCGCGGCAAGCAACGCGCCGATGCTCATGAGCACGAACAGGCGTCGCTCCATGATGACAAAGCGCTCGATTCCCACGGGGTCCGTGGCGGCCGCGTGGTACACGAACAGCCGTGGCAGATAGAAAAGCCCGGCAAACCAGGTGACGACGAAAACGACGTGAAATGCCTTGAGCCAGAGCATGGGTTGCTAGCCTACAGGGCGCGGGCCGTGGCGGGAATGCACGCCTCCGCCGGCGGGGACTGACATGCCGATCTGCGAGGCTGATCCATGGAGGAAGCAGTACTTTAAGGATGTCGCCTGCCCCGACGATGTGCGCATTCCCACCGAGGATTTTGATGCCTACGAATGGAATCCGAAGCATCGCTGGGTCTATAACAAGCTTTTGATTGCAGAGTCTCAGGGCCTCGCCTGTGCGCCGCACGGCGTCGTGCCGCGCAGCTTTCCGGTATTCAGCAAACCGCTCATCAATCTGCGCGGTATGGGTGCGGGCAGTCGCGTACTCGCGAGCCTTGCCGAGTACGCACGGCACGAAACCGGCGGGCACTTCTGGATGACGCTCCTTGAAGGTGAGCACGTGAGTTCGGATATCGCGATCGAGCGCGGCGCGGCAGTCTGGTTTCGGCACTCGCGGGGCATTCCCTCCGGCAAAGGCACGTTTGACTATTGGACCGTCGAGGCCGCGCCGCGCGCCGCTCTTGAGCGCTATTGCGGCGCCTGGATAGCCCAGCATCTCGGCGGCTATACCGGCATGGTTAACCTTGAAACCATTGACGGCCGCATCATCGAGGTGCATCTCAGATTCTCCGACCAATGGCCGGACTTGTACGGCGCTGACTGGCTTGCGGCCATGGTGCGCTTGTACGCCCGCGGCGAATGGGTTTTCGATGCGCGCAAAGTGCGCACCGGCTACAGCGTTGTGCTCTTTGGGCCGCACGGCATGCAGTACCGCTTCCCGCCCGCGGAGCGCATCCGCGCATTGACAGCAACTGCGGGCGTGACCAGCATTCAGCTGACTTTTCACGAGCATCGTGCCGCCGATTCGCACTCGATGCCGCCGGGCGGCTTTCGCTTGGCCGTCGTGAACAGTTGGGACCTCGAAGCGGGCCGCCAAGTGCGTGCGCAGCTTGCTGCGTTGTTTGGGTTTGCTGCCCCATCTGTCGCAAGGTTGAAGGATCGCTCGTGATCCCGCTGCGTTTCTTGGCTCCACGTTATTGGCTGACGTGGCTTGCGATCGGCATTCTGCGCACGCTCGAGCGGCTGCCGTACCCGCAGCTGGTGCGCGCCGGGCGCGCACTGGGAAGATTGGCGCGCCGCTTGCCGCTTAACTACATCAAGGTCGCGCGCTGCAATATGCGATTGTGCCTGCCGGAGCTCACGGACGCCGCGCGCGAGCAGCTCCTCGACCGGCATTTCGAAGCCTTGGGTGTCACGATGTGCGAGTCGGCAATGAGCTGGTGGAGCTGCGACGCGCGCATTGCCAAGTTATCGCGCATCGAGGGAGTGGAGCATCTTGAGCAGGCGCTCGCGGCGGGCCGCGGCGCGATCATATTGACGGCGCATTTTACCACCCTCGAGATCGGCGCACGCATCCTCAATACCACTGGTATTCCAATGAACGTGCTGTACCGTCCGCCAAAGAACCAGCTGCTCGCGCACGTCGCCAATACCAATCGCCGCAGCTTTGCGCGCGGTGAGATGGACCGCACCATCGAGCGTGACGACATCCGCGGCATGGTGCGCGCGCTGCGCCGCAACGCCTGCGTGTGGTACGCGCCTGACCAGAGCTATCGCAACAAGGGCGCTGAGATGGTGCCGTTCTTTGGCATTCCGGCGGCGACCAATGTCGCAACATCTCGCCTGGCGCAGCTCACTGGCGCGGCAGTGCTGTTTTATTCGCATGAGCGTCTGGCGGACGCCAAGGGCTACCGCGTGGTGATCGGGCCCGTTCTCGCGGATTATCCAAGCGGCAGCACGCAGCTCGACGCGCTGCGCTTCAATCACTTCATTGAAGAACAGGTGCGCCGCATACCCGAGCAGTATTGGTGGATCCATCGGCGCTTTAAGGGTCTAACGCCTGACTATCCGAACTACTACGGCGATGCGGCGCGCTAACGCCTTGCTACTTCAAGGTCTTTAGGGTCGGAACGATCTCCGCGCGGCCGAACACTTCCACCGAGAGGCTGAAGCTGCGCTGTTCCGAGGGCTGCAGTGCTCCCACGCCCACTACCTGACGCGTCACCTCAAGGCCCTGGTTGTCGCGGATCACCAGCACCACGGAATATTCCCACGCGGGTCCATCCGCCGGGTGCCGAATGGTCCCCTCGACGCGCAGCGGCGAGCTGCTCGGCACCGCACGCCGCGCGGCATCGACGGAGTCGAATCGCAGGTGGTGGCGGCAGCCGGGGCAGACGCTTGCGCTATCGAGGATCGTCGCCTTGCAATGTGGACAAAGGCGGCTTTTTCCCGGAGTCGCGGCACGCGCCGAGCTCATGAAAAGGCGCTATCGACCTTTCCGGTGACCGACTTTGCGCCCTTCTCCTTCTCTTCCCAACCGAATTCCACCTGACCGCGCATTCTGGATCCGGCCGAGACGATCAAGGATCCCGCTTTGACATCACCGGCGACCACGCCGGTTGCCAGGAGCTCGACGCGCGCGGCCGCTTCGATGTTGCCGTGCAATTCGCCGCCTACGACCACGGTGTTGGCGCGCACCTGCCCGGTGAGCCGCGCACCTGGATCGATCGTTAAATTGCCGTGGACGTGTACGTCGCCCTTGAATGAGCCGGCGATGCGAACGTGACCTGCACCCTCAATCTTGCCTTCGATCTGTAGATCCGAGGCGATGAGCGATTCTTTGGCGTTGGCGTCTACGCGTTCGGGCATGCGCCGCGGCAGGTCCTGATTCAAAGGCGTAATTGTCGACATATCCGCTGGTCTCGTAACGGGTTCTTTGGTAGGCGGCAGGGCCGCATTCGGTTCTTTCCATAGCGCCATGGTGATTCCTCATTTTCGACAGATTTAGCGGGACGACATATATACCGGGATGCGGGTCGAGTTCAAACCCACGCCGTCTCACTCGGACCATAAGGGCGATCCTGGTACGAACGAAACGGTCGGCGCGCGCGCTCTTAATCGGCCATTGAGGCGATCGCGTAGGGACTTGGCTCGATAGATGAACCCGGGGATCTGCTGCGCATGCCATGGCTGTTGTGCAAGAACGACAAAGAGGAAGCTTCGCTGCCGACCGCGGTTTTGTCCAAATTTAAGCGCTGACCATCCATGCGCGAAGCCAGGCTTACGGTGATGTTGCTCACAGGATGCGCAGTGCTTGCCTGGAAGAGGCTTCTGCGACCGATGCTCCGGCATGCCGGCCGAATCCACGGGCGCCTGGACAGGAAGCCGCGGACGCGCCGCTCGCGGTCACGCTTGAGACAGGCACGCAGCTAAGCCGCGGCACGGAGGGTCGAGTTGCGCCAGAATCCCTCTCCCATGGGGACCCAAGCGCGCCGGCCTCGAAAAGTACTCGTCCTGGATGTCGGGGGCACGCACGTCAAAATGCGCGCGAGCGGCCAGAGTGCCGGCCGCCAGTTTGACTCCGGCCCGGCGCTCACGGCTGAGCAGATGGTTGAGAAAGTGCAGGCGCTCAGCCGCGGTTGGCGCTATGACGCGATATCGATCGGATACCCCGGTGTCGTGCTGCACGGAAAGCCCGTTGTCGAGCCGCATAACCTCGGTTGCGGCTGGGTGGGATTCGATTATGAAAAGGCTTTCGGCAAGCCGGTGCGCATGATCAATGACGCGGCGCTGCAGGCGATCGGCAGTTACAAACGGGGTCGCATGCTGTTCCTGGGATTAGGTACGGGGCTCGGATCGGCGCTCATCGTCGACGGCGTCATCGCGCCCACCGAACTTGCGCACCTGCCCTACAAGCGCGGCCGCAGCTATGAAGGCTACGTCGGTGAGCGCGCTCGCAAGCGTCTGGGAACGAAGAAGTGGCGCAAGGCCGTCGACGACGTGGTCGAACGCTTGAGCGCGGCGCTCGAAGTGGACGACGTCGTGATCGGTGGAGGCAACGCGCGCCGTCTGCAGCGGCTGCCAAAGAACGCGCGCCGTGTGTCCAACAGCAAGGCGTTCATCGGCGGCTTGCGCCTCTGGCAGACGCCGATCACCTAACGAAACAGCAGTACCGCCTTCTGCAGCGTCATCCACACGCCCCATCCGATCGGGATCCAGACCGCAAGCCAAGCGGCTGGGAGCAACCAGGCGTGGCGTTGCGAGTCGGCCTGGGAGGACAGCGCATCTGCAAGCGGCGCCCCTGATTTGAGCACGCTCTGCGGTGCTAATGCCGGATCGCTCGTCTTCATGTAGCGATCTTGCGCGACGGCGTGGACCCGCCAGTTGCAGATAAAGCCGATGGCGAGCAGGCCCGCCAGGATGTACATCGTGACGCTATAGGCTTGCGCGCGCGGCACACCATGGGCGAGCTGATACTCGCGGATGTAGTTCACGAGCACCGGTCCTAAGATGCCAGCCGTTGACCAAGCCGTCAGCAGGCGGCCGTGGATCGCACCCACCATCTTAGTTCCGAACAGATCCGCCAGATACGCCGGCACTGTTGCAAAGCCGCCGCCATACATGGACAGGATGACGCAGAAGGCGGCGACGAAAAGCGCGAGGTTGCCGTTGGCAGCCGACCACGGAATCGATGCGAAGAGTGCGATGCCGAGCAGAAAGAAAACCATGTAGGTTGGCTTGCGGCCCAGTCGATCCGAGAGCGAAGCCCAGAAGATTCGACCCGCGATGTTGAAGAGCGAAAGCAGGCCGGTAAAGCCCGCCGCAATCGCTGCGATCTTGCCGAGTTGCTCGGGCGTGAGATCAGCGAAGGCCAGCTGCACGCCAAGCAGTTTGCCCCCAAAAACCTCCTGCAGGAGGGGCGAGGCCATGCCGAGAATGCCAATGCCGGCGGTGACGTTGAGGCACAAAACGCCCCACAGCAGCCAGAACTGCGGCGTGCGCCAGGCGACATCAAGGCTCACGTCGCGGTCCGTCAGCAAGGCGCGCTTCGCCGTTGACGGCTGCCATCCTCGCGGCTTCCAGTCCGCGGGCGGGAGGCGATAGCCGAACGCGCCACCCATCATGAACACGAAATAGATCGCCGCGAGTGTGAGAAAGGTCTGCCAGACACCCACTCCTGACGGGCTTGCGAAGAACTTCATCAGCCGATCAGCCAGCGGCGCGCCAATCATTGCGCCGCCGCCAAATCCCATGATCGCCATGCCGGTCGCCATGCCGCGCCGGTCCGGGAACCACTTGATGAGTGTCGATACAGGCGAAATGTAGCCCAACCCCAGGCCAATGCCGCCGATGACGCCGCACCCGAGCCACAGGATCCAGATCTGGTGAGCGATCACGCCGAACGCTCCGATCACAAGGCCGCCGCACCAGCACAGCGCCGCGACTACGCCACCCTTGCGCGGCCCGGAGCGCTCGAGCCAGCCACCCCACACTGCGGCCGCAGAGCCTAGGAACACGAAGAACAGAGTAAACGTCCATCCCAAAAGCGAGATCTTCCAGTCGCAGGTGGTGACCGTGAGCTGGCCGAAGAACCCCAAATCCTCAGGGCAGGAAACCGGCTTTGTGATGCCGACCGCCTTCGAAAGGGGCAGCCAGAAGACGGAGAACCCATAGGCCATGCCGATGCATAGATGGATCGCGAGCGCTGCTGGCGGCACGAGCCAACGGCTAAAACCGGGCTTGGCGATGGTGCGCTCGCGTGCCAGCAGTCCGGACGAGGTTGTAGTGCTTGCTGCAGACATTACTATTTTCCCCCCTCGGGGTTCCTAATATGCACAGTCCATTATGTTTCGGCTACCGCACCGAGTACGGTTCAGCAGCGGAGCGCGTCGCGGCGAACACCTGGGTCCACAATATGGCAGATGGGTTGTGCGGATTGACCGCATAGGCGACGCCCATGTCGACAAAGCGCGGATCCATCAGATTCTCGCAATGCGCCGGGCTTTGCAGCCAGCCTTCTACCGCCTCTTCGGGGGTCGCAACGCCCGCGGCAATGTTCTCTCCGACGACGCGCCACGAGTAACCGGCGCGCGTGACGCGCGACGCGGGCGTGCTGCCGTCCGGGCCCCGGTGATCGAAGTAGTCGCGAGTCGCCATGTCGAGCGAATGCGCAAGAGCGGCGTCCGCGAGCGCGGCGGAGAGCTTTAGCGGGACCGTAGCATTGAACGCTCTACCCCCGCACCGACGCGACTGCGCGCGCGCCCGGTTTACGAGCTCGAGCACACGTGTGCTTATGGCGGGTGCATCCGCGGGCGGCGGTGTCAAGAGCGGTGTCGCAAGCACAATCCACGTATCCGCACCGCGGCGTGCGACGCCAATCTCCCGCAGCATCGGCTCACTGATCTGCGCACAAAAATGCTGCTCGATAAGGCGCGCCGCGGCGAGTTCGCCGCCCGACGTCGCGATATGAATCGAAGCCGTCTGCTCCGCGCTGTAGCCGGACGCGTTGAGCGCGGCGTGCAAATTGGCGCCATTTGCGACGCGGCGCGCCACCTCATCCAATTGACGCGCGAGCCGCAGGGGGCGCTTGCCAGCCGGCCGACCGCCACAGCCATGCAGCCGGATGGCGTTGATCGCATCCGGCAGCGCGGCATATGCCGAAACAGGACCCGCCGCGAAGATCGCAGCGAGACTGATCGCGCCAATGAAGCGCCAGAACGGCGCGAGACAGAATACTGACATGCAGCGACCGCGCGCCTGGCGTCGCTCAGGCGGCGATCATCTTTTGATGCGCGAGCAGGCACTCGGCGATTTGCACGGCGTTCAGCGCTGCGCCTTTCAAGAGCTGATCGCCGGCGACGAACATCGCAATCGACCTACCGGTCGGATCGCTCAGATCCTGGCGGACGCGGCCGACGAGTATCGCGTCCTGGCCGGAGGCGTCTTTGGGCATCGGGAAATAGTTCGCCGCAATGTCGTCGACGATCTTAACGCCGGGCGCGGCCGCGAGAATCTCGCGCACGACAGTTGCCGTGATGGGCATGTCACATTCGAAGTTCAGGGCAACACAATGCGCGCGCAGCACCGGCACACGCACGCATGTAGCGGTGATGCGAAACGTCGGATCGGCAAATATCTTGCGTGTTTCCTCAATGACTTTCGTCTCTTCCTCGTTGTAGCCGGTGACGGCGTCGATCCTGGTGTTGTGACTGAAGAGGTTGAAGGCATAGGGATGCGGCAGGATGGTATGCGTGTACGGCCGACCCTCAAGATAAGCGCGAGTCGATTCGCGCAGTTCCTGCATCGCCGCCGCACCGGCGCCGGACGCCGCCTGGTAGGTGGAGATAATCAGCCGGCGAATCGGGTTTTGCCGGTGGATCGGCCACAGAGGCGTGATGGAAATAATGGCCGCGCAGTTGGGATTGGCGATAATGCCGTGATGCTTGAGAGCGGCTGCGGCATTGATTTCCGGAATGACGAGCGGCACAGCCGGGTCCATGCGAAAAGCCGAAGAGTTGTCGACGACGATTGTTCCCTGACGGGCCGCAACTGGCGCATAGCGCTTTGAGATCGCGCTGCCGGCGGAGAATAACGCGAGGTCGACGCCCCGCAAGCTATGCTCGCCGAGCTCTTCGATGCGGATCGGCTCGCCGTGAAACGTCAGTGTCTTGCCCGCCGAGCGCGCTGATGCGAACAACTTAAGCTCGGACAGCGGAAAGCTGCGCTGTTCGAGGCAGCGCACGAGTTCCACGCCCACAGCGCCGCTTGCGCCGACGACGGCGACTACGAATGCGGGTGCGCTCGCGCCGGGGCGCTCTTTCAAATGAGTCATGCCGGCAACGCTACTGCAGGAGGTTAGGGCTGTAAAGCCGGCAAGCGTAGGATGTTGCCCGGCACGGCACGTGCGGTGCGACGTTCACTCAGCAAAGATCGCGGAGGAGTCCGATGAAGAACATAGACCCCAACTTTGTGACCACCGCGTTTGAGCTGCCGGGGCACCGCATCGTTAAGAACATCGGAGTCGTGCGCGGCATCGTAGTGCGCTCGCGCAGCATCGTCGGCTCGATCGGCGCCGGACTGCAGACTCTGCTCGGCGGCAACATCACGCTCTTTACGGCGATGTGCGAGAAGGCGCGCGCTGATGCGTTCGCGCTAATGTTGGAAAACGCCGCCGAACGCGGCGCGAACGCCATCATCGGCATGCGCTACGACGCGAACGAGGTCGCAGCGGGAGTGACGGAGGTGTTGGCGTATGGAACGGCGGTCGTAGCCGAATAGACCGGCCCGCTCACCGTCGCACAGCATCCGCGCTCTGCCAACGGTGGGCGGGCCCGGGGGAGCAATCATTACGACGACGTGGCGGGTGTCGATGCGGTGCCCGGCGGCGCCGAGTTCTGATGATGCTGCTGCCACTTCGCTTTGTCCGCAGCAAGTATCTGCGGGATCTGCTCCTGTTGTGCCTTGGTCAGCACTGCAAAGATCTGCGCTTTGACATCGCTCATCTGCTGAATGCGCGCCGCCGCATTGGTTTTCGCTGTGGCGAGCAGTGCGGGATAACCCGAATCCGTCGGTGCCATGCCGGCCAACGCTTCGGCATTGCTGCGCGTGTTGGCACCGAGCGCCTGGAACTGCGGCTTTGCGGCTTCAAAGATGCTCTTGATCTGCGTCTTTTGTTCCGCGCTGAGATTCAACTGCTTCAAGACATGCATGAGGCGCCCAGCTGGACCGTGGTGGTGTCCGTGCCAACACTGTTCACCGCTACCCGGGGACGCCGTGTCGCTCGCAGTGGCGGCATGGACCGCAACGCCCGCAAGGCCTGCCGCTGCCAGCGCAGCAATTAGGATCGACCGGGTGCGGGGCATGGCTCGATAGGTCGTATTCATCAAACTCTCCTCGGAAGTCGTGTGCGCACTAATGCCAGTTAGAGCAGATGAAGCCGCAGGAGTTGCCGCCAGGCAAGGCAGCGGCGCATAAGAATTGTGAAGAAATCCTGACCGCCGCATAGATCGGGGATAATGTCTTCATGATGATGACAGAATCCGCAGTCGCGCCCGCAAAGCCCGTATTGTTGATCGTCGATGACGATCAGGAGCTGTGCGCCTTGCTGGTGGAATACTTGGCGCCGGAGGGATTTGCAGTGGAACTACTGGGCAATGGTAGCGCTGCGCTTGAACGCCTGTCGCGTTCGCCCCCCGATCTCGTGGTGCTCGACGTCATGCTGCCGGAGCTGTCGGGGTTCGAAGTGCTGCGGCGAATCCGCGCGACGAGCGCAGTTCCTGTGATCATGCTGACGGCGCGCGGCGAGGAGGTCGATCGGGTCGTGGGCCTGGAGATGGGCGCCGACGATTATCTGCCGAAACCCTTCAGTCCGCGTGAACTTGTGGCGAGGATCAAGGCAGTTTTGCGCCGCAGCTCTGCTGACGGCGGCCCGGCTGCGGCGGCGAGCTCGGTTGTCTGGGGGCCTCTCAAAATTGACGTACGCGCACGTTGCGCTGTGGTCAATGATCACGACCTTGAGTTGACCGGCGCGGAAATGCGCATCTTGGAGCAGCTCATGCGCGCGGACGCCAGGGCTGTGACACGCGAAGAGCTCATGACGCGAGCGTTGGGGCGGCGCTTGCTGCCGACGGATCGCAGTCTTGACACTCATGTCAGCAATCTGCGGCGCAAGCTTGCGAAGTACACCGACCGCGTCACGCTGCAAAGCGTGCGCGGCACCGGCTACGCACTCGCACTGTCGAGCGCTCGCGCAACGCCAGGCGCGGAAATCTAAGCCGTCGTGCACTCGCTTTTCTGGCGCATCTTTCTCACCTTTTGGCTGGCGCTCGCGCTCATTCTCGTGGGCACCGTGACGGTTGCGGTGGATGCGGCGTTGAGGTGGCGCAGCGAGCGACCCTCGCTTCCGTACGAGGAGCTGTACTCAAGAGCGGCACAAGCCTTCGAAGCCGGTGGCGGCGAGGGACTGAAGCAATGGATCCAAGATCTAAGCCCGCCAGCGTTACGCGAGCGGACTTTTGTTCTCGATTCCGGGGGCCATGACGTGCTCGACCGGCCATGGCCGACTCATCCTGAGCCTACCCGCATCCGGCCCGCGCGCGCGCGTCCTGCGAGCGGTCCGATCGGCCGGTCTTTGATGCTCGTCGGCCCCGACGGCAGAACGTTTCGCGTGATCGTTACGGCGGACCCTTTGCGCGGGCCGGCACGCCGCTTCGGCGAACTCGAACTTCCGGGCGTGCGTGCCGCCACGTTGATCATCGCGCTCGTCGTCAGTGCTGTGATCTGTTTCTTTCTGGCCCGCTACCTTACCGCGCCGGTGGATCGCCTGCGGGATGCGACGCAGCGAATCGCCGCGGGCGATTTGAATGTGCGCGTGCTGCCAAGCTTGAAAGGCCGCACGGACGACCTGGGACTGCTCGCTGCGGATTTCGATGCGATGGCTGAGCGGGTACGCAGTCTGATCGAATCGAAGCAGCAGCTGCTGCGCGACGTATCGCACGAGCTGCGCTCGCCGCTCGCACGGCTGCAGCTTGCCTTGTCCCTCGCGCAGCGTGGCGATACGGGCACGAGCGCGAATCTCGCGCGCATCGGCCGCGAGGCTGACCGACTCGAACAATTGATTGCCCGGGCGTTGCTGCTTGCACGCCTCGAGCGTCCGGTGCTCGGCATCGAAACCGAGCATCTTGACGTCGCGGCGCTCCTCGAGGAGATTGTGGCGGACGTCGCGATCGAAGCTGACGCGCGCCGCTCGCACGTGGATTTGAAGACGACCGGAAAGCTCGAACTCATGGGCGATCGAGAGGCGTTACGCAGCGCATTCGAGAACGTGCTGCGCAATGCGGTGCGTTACAGTCCGACGGGCTCACAGCTCAACGTGGACGCACAACGAATCGCCGCATCGATACAGGTCGAATTCACGGATCAAGGGCCGGGAGTTCCTGAGAAGGATCTAGCGCTGATCTTCGAGCCTTTCTACCGGGTTGACCCGGCGCGCGGTCGCGCCGAGGGAGGCGAGGGACTTGGGCTCGCCATCGCCGCGCGCGCTGTCGCGCTGCACCGTGGCTCGATCGAGGCGCGCAATGTGCAGGGGGCCGGACTGTCGGTCCGCATTGTTCTGCCCGCGGTTGCCTGAAGAAAAAGCCGCCCTTGCGGGCGGCTTCCAACGGCGGTCAAAGACTAGAGGCGGCGATCTTCGAGTCTCACGGGGGGAGAGGAGATCCCGAATCGAGCGCCACGCCGGGAGAAATCATCATTACGGTAGTTTGACCGCCGGACGCGAACAAAGTTGAACGCATTGATGCTTCTTTACAGTTCTTGAGGTTGGAGGGCCGCGCCGGGTAGATTGTCTCCCTCATGAACGACAAATCGGCATTGCTTGAACAATTGCGTTTGAACCGCGGCGCTGACGGGGTCGAGAACTCCCGTACCGCACTCTGGTGGATCCTCGGCGGCATTGTGGCGCTCGCGGCGCTTGGCTTCGGCGCTTGGTTTATTCTTTTAAGGGCAAACGGCATTGCGGTGCGGACGGTGATCGCGCAACAAGCGACGGGTAGCCGCGCCTCCAGCAGCGCATCGCTCCTCGACGCCTCGGGTTACGTGGTCGCACGTCGTCAGGCGACGGTGTCATCGAAGATTACCGGCAAGGTGCTCGAGGTACTGATCGAGGAAGGCCAGCGCGTCGTCGCCAACCAAGTGCTCGCGCGGCTCGATGACTCCAATTCCCGGGCACGCCTGCAGCAGGCGGACGCGCAGATCGCTCAGGCCGAGGCGAACCTGCATGCCGCGCAGACGGCGCTCAACGACGCGGCACCCATCTATAAACGCGAGCAGCAGGAGCGCGCACAAGCGTTGATCAGTGCGCAAACATTCGATGGCGAGAAGGCCACGTATAACGCCGCGGCGGCCGCATTTGCAGTTGCGCAACGTTCCGTTGCCGTGGCACGTGCAAATCTTGCGGTGGCGCAGCGCGACCAGGACGATACCGTGGTGCGCGCGCCGTTTGCAGGAGTCGTCACAGTGAAGGCCGCGCAGCCAGGTGAAATAGTTTCGCCGATCTCCGCTGGCGGAGGCTTCACGCGCACCGGTATCGGCACCGTCGTCGACATGGATTCACTCGAGGTCGAGGTCGATGTAAACGAGAATTTCATTACACGGGTGCGTGCCGGCCAGCCGGCCAGCATCCGTCTGAATGCCTATCCGGACTGGGAGATTCCGGGTGAAGTGATCGCAATCATTCCTACCGCGGATCGCTCCAAGGCCACGGTGAAAGTGCGGGTTGCCTTCAAGCGCGGCGACGAGCGCATACTTCCTGAAATGGGTGCCCGGGTATCCTTTTTGGATGATGCGCGGCCGGGTAATGCAGGTGCGAGCGGGCGTTCCGGCGTCATTGTTCCCGCCGACGCTGTGCAAGCGGGCAGCGATACCGGCGTCGTGTATGTGCTGCGTGACGACAGGGTGGAGGCGCGCACCGTGAAGCTCGGCGCGCACTCGGCGCAGGGTCAGATCCTACTTTCTGGTATTGATGCCGGCACCCGGCTTGCAATCGCTGTGAGCGGCAAGTTGAGTGACGGCGCGAAAGTGCGCGCGGAGAAACAGTGATGAGTGCCGTTGTGCCCGCGATTGCATCCCTCAAGAACATCGTCAAACGATATACGCGCGGCAAGCAAAACATCGAAGTGCTGCACTCGCTTAATCTTGAGATTCCAGACGGGGAGTTTCTGGCTCTCATGGGGCCTTCCGGTTCCGGCAAGACAACTCTCCTGAATCTGATCGGCGGGCTCGACCGCCCGACCGAGGGTGAAGTGACCGTCGCCGGGCAACGCATCGATCGGCTGTCGGGCGGTGCGCTCGCCAAATGGCGCGCACGGCACGTCGGATTCGTGTTCCAGTTTTACAACCTCATGCCGATGCTGACGGCCGAGAGGAATATTGAGCTGCCGTTGCTGCTGACATCGCTATCAAGGGCCGAGCGGCGCAAAAACGTGCACGCGGCCCTGGAAATTGTGGGACTTGCGGACCGTGCCACGCATAAGCCGAGCGAACTGTCCGGTGGCGAGCAGCAGCGCGTGGCGATTGCCAGAGCGCTGGTCGCCGATCCGACTCTGCTCGTCTGCGACGAGCCGACGGGGGACCTCGACCGCGCCACAGCTGATGAAATTCTGGGGTTGCTGCGCACCCTTAACCGTGAGCAGCACAAGACCGTCATCGTGGTCACGCATGATCAGAAGGCCGCGGACTTCGCGACGCGGCAGCTGCAGGTCGATAAGGGCAGCTTGACTGACGTTGCCGCTGCGAGTCGTCCATGAAATTCCTGCCACTCCTGTGGGCCGGCTTGTGGCGCAAGCGCACGCGCACTATTTTCACGCTCTTGTCGATAGTCGTTGCCTTCGTATTATTCGGCATGCTGCAGGGGGTGAACGCGGTCTTCAGCAATGCTTTGAATGCCGCGGCGGTCGACCGGCTGAGTGTAGTCAGCCGCATCAGCTTCACGGAGCCGCTGCCGTTTAGCTACCTCGCGCAGATTGAGTCGCTGCCCGGTGTCGCAGCGGTCGCCTACCAGAGCTGGTTCGGCACCTACTATCAGGATCCGAAGAATTTTGTCTTTTCCTTTCCGGTGGATCCGGTACGGTTTTTTCCTCTCTATCCGGAGCTGCAACTACCAAAAGATGAGCTTGCGGCGCTGGTGCGCACGCGCACCGGCGCGGTGGTGGGGCGCGAGCTTGCAAAAAAGTACGGCTGGAAAATAGGCGACCGGGTGCCGTTGCATTCGGTCATCTGGACGCAGGCGAATGGCCGCTCGGACTGGCAATTCGACATCGTTGGTATCTATGACGCGCCGAACGATCCTAATCAAGGCATCAGTTTTTTCTTTAACCACAGCTATTTCGACGAAGCTCGCAGCTTTAGCAAGGGCACTGTCGGCTGGTATGTGGTCAAGGTGAAGGACCCAGCGCAGGCCATGCAGGTTGCCGCTGCAATCGATCGACGCTTCGCCAATTCCCCGGACGAGACCAAGTCGCAGAGCGAAAAGGAATTTACGCAAGCCTTCATCAAGCAACAGGCCGATATCAGTTTTATCGTAAGTTCGATTCTGGGTGCGGTCTTTTTCACGCTGTTGTTTCTGACCGGTAATACGATGATGCAATCCGTGCGCGAGCGCGTGCCGGAGCTGGCGGTGCTGAAGACGCTCGGCTTTACGGATTTCGCAGTGGTGGTGCTGGTACTTTGCGAGGCGCTCGTGCTGTGCCTCGCGGGCGCGCTTATCGGGCTTGCCATCGCGGCCGGAATTTTCCCAGCGTTGAAGCGCGTAATCGGTGAGGCGAGCCTGTCGTGGAGCATCCTCGGTCTCGGCAGCGCCGTGGCGGTTCTCCTGGCACTCGTCACCGGTCTGCCACCCGCGTGGCGTACGACGCGTCTCAACATCGTCGATGCGCTCGCCGACCGTTAGCCGGAGTGCGCCAAATGAACATGCTCCGACAGATTCGCGCTGTGACTTGGATGAATCTGCGCAGCATTCCGCAGCGCTTTGGTACATCCTCAGTCATCGTGGTCGGTATCGCAGGAGTCGTCGCGGTGCTGATCTCGGTACTTGCCATGGCGACGGGCTTCACCCACACCCTGCTCGCTACCGGGCGCGATGATCGGGCGATCGTCTTGCGTGGTGGCTCGGATTCTGAACTCGCGAGCACTCTTTCGCGAGAAGCGACACTTACCATTATTGATGCGCCCGGAATTCGCAAGGATGCCGCAGGTAAGGCTATCGCCTCGGCCGAGCCGGTCGTCATCGTCGAAATGCCAAAAAAAAGCAACGCCAGCGGTGCGAACGTCACCATTCGCGGTGTGGGTGCCGAGGGTGTAGCACTGCGCCCGGAAATTCAGCTGGTTGCTGGCAGAATGTTTCGGCGTGGCGTGCGCGAATTGATCGTCGGACGTGGCGCTGAAGCACAATTCAAGGGCCTCGACGTCGGCAGCCATATCGCATTGCGCGGCAGCGACTGGACTATCGTGGGTGCTTTTGAAAGCAACGGCGATTCGCACGAATCCGAATTATTCGCCGATGCGGAGACCGTGCTGTCCGCCTATCGACGCAACTTATATCAGTCGGTCGTCGCGCGCTTGGATTCGAAGGACTCGTTCGACGCATTCAAGGCTGCGCTCACCACCAATCCGCAACTCTCGGTCGCCGTCCTGCGCGAGCGCGATTACTACGTGCATCAGTCGCAGCGCATGGGCAAGGTGCTCGCGTTTGTGGCCTATTTTGTAGGTGGCATCATGGCGGTGGGAGCGCTCTTCGGTGCGCTCAATACAATGTATTCGGCCGTGAGCGTGCGCTCCCGCGAAATTGCCACACTGCGCGCTATTGGCTTTGGCGCGAGCGCGGTCGTGCTGTCAGTCTTGATCGAGGCGATCTTGCTGGCAGTGATGGGTGCGCTGATCGGCGCGGGCCTTGCCTGGCTCTTCTTCAACGGCAATGTAGTGAGCACACTCGGCAGCAATTTCACCCAGGTCGTGTTCCGCCTGGCTGTCAGCCCGTCGCTGGTCGCCCTCGGTATCCTCTGGGCTTGCGCGATCGGCTTGATCGGCGGACTGTTCCCGGCGATTCGCGCCGCACGCCTTCCCGTTGCCACCGCTTTGCGGGCGGTCTAGGCCGGTCTGTCACGGCCGTCAAGCCGCGCGCGCTTGGCGGCGCGCAGGGTGCGCGCCTCACCTAGGAGGCGTCGCCGACAGCCACCACCTCCACCGCAATCAGCGCCGGTACCGCAGCACGAATATGCGTCGCGTGATTCTTATGTGTAATCACCGCGGCCGCATCTGCATGCATGACCAAGTACGCGATCTCCTCGCGGCTCATAGCCGCGTTGAGCGGCACGATGCTGCTGCCGAGCGCATTCAGCGCAAGGAACTGCAGGAAGAATTCCAGCTCATTGTCAAGCGCTATAGCAACGCGCTGCCCATCCCGATAGCCAGCATCCACGTAGGCTTGACGCAGCTGTTCGACTCGCTGACGCGCTGCGCCGTAGGCGAGGGACATGGGACAGATCGCGCCGGCGTGGCTCGCAATGCATGGGACGTGCAGAATCTCTTGCGCTGCGTAGCGGAACGCCGCGCGGGCAAAGACATCGTGAACCGCTGTCACGTCGCGATTCTCTTGCAGCAGGATTCCGAGCGCCTGACTTCACGGGCTGTCGATCATTGTCCCATATCTTTTAGCGCCAATTAATATGCTTCGCAAGCACTTGCAGATCGCACCGAGTACTCGACCCGAGCGAAGCGCGGATCATGCCCAGCCGCGGGATCGCTCAACGGCTTGCGCCCAGCGCGCAAGCTTTCTTTCGGCTTCATCGCGACTCATGCGGGGCTCGAAGCATCGTTCGACTTTCCAGTTGCGCGCGACGTCTTCAAGACTGCCCCAGAATCCGACTGCCAATCCGGCAAGATATGCGGCGCCGAGTGCCGTCGTTTCGGTGACTTTCGGACGCAGCACTGCTACGCCGAGCAGATCGGCCTGAAACTGCATTAGAAAATTATTGGCAGTCGCGCCACCATCCACGCGCAACTCGATTAGCGGCTGCTCGGCGTCGCGCTGCATCGCCGCGAGGAGCTCTGCGCTTTGGAACGCGATCGACTCGAGGGCAGCCCTTGCGATATGCGCTCGCGTGCTGCCACGTGAAAGCCCAACGATGACACCGCGTGCGTGCGGATCCCAATGAGGACTACCAAGGCCCGCGAACGCAGGCACGAGATACACGCCATCACTGTCAACGACGCTGGTAGCGAGCGCCTCCACGTCTGCGGCGCGCTCGATGATGCCCAATGCGTCGCGCAACCACTGTACGACGGCGCCAGCGACGAACACGCTGCCCTCCAGCGCATAGCGTGTGTCCGCACACTTCCAGGCGATGGTCGTCAGCAGTCGGTGCTGCGAATGCAGCGGACGAGTGCCGGTATTCATGAGCGCAAAGCACCCCGTACCGTAGGTATTTTTGGCCATACCGGGCTTGAAGCAGGTTTGGCCAAAGAGCGCCGCTTGCTGGTCCCCGACGACCGCAGCAAGGGGGACTTCGTGCCCCGCCAAGTTCGCCGTCAAATCAGTCGCGACTCGCGCCGCGGTGGGAATGACTTGCGGCAGGCACGCGTACGGGATGCCGAAAAGTTCGAGGAGCACCGGATCCCATTCGCAGGTGTGCAGATTAAAGAGCAATGTGCGGCTCGCGTTGGTCGCGTCGGTCACGTGACGCTTGCCGCCTGTCAGTTGCCACGCGAGCCAGCTGTCGATCGTGCCAAAAGCGAGTTCGCCACGTTCGGCACGCGCGCGTGCACCGGGAACGTGCTCGAGGAGCCAGGCGAGTTTAGTGGCGGAGAAATACGGATCGAGCAGAAGTCCTGTACGGTGCGCGATTTCTGGTTCGTGTCCAGCGGCGCGCAACTGTGCGCACTGTGTTGTGGTACGCCGGTCCTGCCATACGATCGCGCGCGCGACCGGGCGGCTCGTGTTGCGATCCCACAGCACGGTCGTCTCGCGTTGATTGGCAATGCCGATGGCCGCGACATCGGTCAGCGAAACGCACGCCTTGGCGAGTACTTCAGTGATTAGGGCCGCTTGGCAGTCCCAAATTTCTAGCGCGTCGTGCTCCACCCAGCCGGATTGCGGAAAGTACTGCGTCAACTCGCGCTGCGCGCTCGCGATTGGAATTGCGTCCTGATCAAAGAGAATCGCGCGCGAGCTCGTGGTGCCCTGATCGAGCGCCAATATAAATCGGCTCATCGGCGCGCCAGCCAGTCTTCAAGACGCTGAGCGCTGTCGGGTGGCGTGTGCAATCCGAGCTTGCTGCGGCGCCAAAGGATGTCCGCGGCGCTGCGCGCCCATTCTTCTCGGCACAAGTATTCGACCTCGCGCTCCCAAAGCTGCGGCAGAATCTCCTTGCCGAGATCGCTGAGCGAGGCTGCACTGCCGAGCATGCGGTCAATATTAGTGCCGTAGGCGCGCGCGTAGCGCACGCGTAGTGGCGCCGGCAGCCACGCGTAGCGCCGCGCAACGACGCGCAGAAACGCGGCGAGACTGCCGCCCGGCAGATCTCCGCCGGGCAGGATCGCGGCATGCGTCCACGGACGTCCTCGATTACCGAGGCGTGCGGCGAGCTTATCGACGGCTTCCGCAGCAAGGCGACGATAGGTCGTGATCTTGCCGCCAAATACGGAGAGAAGGGGCGCCGCATCGCCGTCGAGCTCGAGCTTGTAATCGCGGGTGACGGCTGCGGGATCCAGCGATTCGTCCTCGATGAGCGGGCGCACGCCTGCGTAGCTCCATACGACGTCGGCGGGGCTGATCTGTTGCGTGAAGTAGCGATTGACCATGGCACACAGATAACGAACCTCTTCGGGGTCGATGTGCACCGTGGCTGGGTCGCCATAGTGCTCGATATCGGTAGTGCCGATCAGCGTGAATTCCTCCTCGTAGGGAATCGCAAACACAATACGCCGGTCGGTGTTCTGAAAGATGTAGGCAAAGCGATGCGCGAAGAGCTGCGGTACCACAATGTGACTTCCCTTGACGAGACGCACCGTGTGCGAGCTGCGCAGCGGGGAGGCGTCGCGCACAAAGCGGTTCACCCATGGTCCAGTCGCATTGACGATCGCGCGCGCGATCACGGCGCGCGAGCCGGCGCGCTGCTGCAGCGTCGCGTGCCACAGACGATCGACGAGCTCGATCCGTTCGCAGCGCGTGCCGGTCGCCACCGTAGCGCCGTGCAGTGCCGCATCCTGCGCGTTCAATACGACAAGCCGCGCATCGTCGACCCAGCCGTCCGAATAGGTAAAGCCACGGATGAAACGGGGCTGCAGCGCACCGCCTGCGGGGTGGGCGCGTAGATCGATTGCGCAGGATGCCGCCAAGCGGCGGCGCCTTGCCAGATGATCGTAAAGAAAGAGGCCCGCACGGATCATCCACATCGGTCGCAAATGCGCATCGTGCGGCATGACGAAGCGCAAGGGCCGCATGATGTGCGGCGCGGCGCCGAGCAACAGCTCGCGCTCCTGCAAGGCTTTGCGCACAAGGGAAAAATGCCGCTCTTCAAGATAGCGCAGGCCGCCGTGGATGAGCTTCGTGCTGGCGGAGGAGGTGTGTGCCGCGAGATCGTCTTGCTCACACAAGAGCACCGACAGGCCCCGGCCGGCTGCGTCACGCGCGATGCCGGTGCCATTGATACCGCCGCCGACGACGAGAAGGTCATAATTTTCCACTGCGTCCATCTT
This sequence comes from Steroidobacteraceae bacterium, assembly GCA_036833805.1. Lineage (GTDB taxonomy): Bacteria > Pseudomonadota > Gammaproteobacteria > Steroidobacterales > Steroidobacteraceae > PALSA-1196. The sequence continues at coordinate 55,232 of DAITPA010000001.1, forward strand.
GCCATGCATGAAAATTGTGTCCATCGTTTGAGCGATGCCAAAACCAGTGACCGGGCGTTTCATCGACGTGCGCTTGCGAAACATCCGCCTGACGAGAGCGGGGCGCAGCGTGTTGCGCGACGTGGACTGGAGAATTCGCCCGGGGCAGCGTTGGATCGTCGCCGGGGGAAACGGCGCCGGTAAGACTCAGCTTCTGAAGCTCGTGGCAGGCGCGATCTGGCCGTCGCCTGTACCCGGTGGGTCACGGCGCTACCTGTGGCGCGGGGAGGTGTGGACGACGCCGCTCGAAGTTCAGCACGAAATCGCTTATATCGGCGCGGAACGCCAGGACAAATACCAGCGCTACGGTTGGAGCTTCACGGTGCGGCAGATCATCGGCACCGGGCTGCAGCGCAGCGACATTCCACTCAATGCCCTAAGCGTTGCCGATGACAGCCGCGTCGAACGCATCATCGGCAAGCTTGCAATCGAACATCTGGCGGCGCGTAGCTTCTTATCGCTGTCGTACGGTGAGCGGCGCCTGGCGCTACTCGCGCGCGCGCTCGCTGCGCGCCCTGGACTCCTACTGCTCGATGAACTGCTCGACGGTCTCGACTCGGCGAACCGCATACGCGCCATCACCTGGCTCGATCACAGTGGCCGTTCACTGTTGCCATGGGCGCTCGCGACGCATCGGCTAGAAGATGTGCCGGCGAGCGCCACGCATGCCCTCGTACTCGAGCGCGGACGCATCGTTTACCGCGGCGTGCTTGCGCGCGCGCCTCTTGCACGCTGGCTGCAAGGCGCTAGACCTCGTGCCACGCGTCCGGCGCGTATCCGCATGCGAGCCCCGTCGCGGCGGCCGATCGTGAGACTGTCGCACGCTTGCGTGTATCTCGACGAGCAGGCGGTGCTCACGGATATATCGCTTACCGTGCGTGCCGGCCAGTGCTGGATCGTGCATGGCGCAAACGGCTCGGGCAAGACGACGCTGCTGCGTACGCTTTACGGCGATCATGGCGTCGCGTTCGGTGGCAGCATTGAGCGCGCTGGAATCAAGCGCGGCGTGCCGCTCGATGCGTTTCGCCGGCAAGTCGGTCTTGTCGCGCCGCATCTGCAAGCGGATCATCCGCAGGATCTGATCGCTGCGGACGTCGTGCTGTCGGGCCGCTTTGCATCTATCGGGCTCAATGAAACGGCGAGCCGTGCACAACGTGGAGCGGCGCGGCGCACGCTTGCGCGATTCGGGCTTACGCGTCTGGCTCAACGTAGCTTGCGCGAGCTCTCCTACGGGCAGTTACGACGTGTGCTTTTTGCCCGGGCCTGGATCAATGATCCGCCGCTGCTGCTGCTGGATGAACCCTTCGCCGGGATTGATACCCCGACTCGCCGGGCGTTACAGGGAATCATTCAGGAGCTGATTGCGTGCGGCACTGCCATAGTGATGGCCACTCATCATCGCGCCGAGTGGCCGCCGGGGACGACGCACGAGCTCGAGCTTGCTGACGGGCGGGCGCTCTATAGCGGTCGTCTGCGGACATGCTGATCAGCGCGCACGGTTGGCAATGTGCGAGCACCTCGTCGCGGGTCGCTCGCCGGTTCTTTTCCGGTTCGCGCTTCACGTTGCCAACGCCTCGAGCATAAACGAGTATGTGCGCCACTTGCGAAGGCGGGAGCGACACGGCGACAGGTTTATTGACCGCCCGCCCTGCGATGCCGCGCCTGCGATCTTTGCTCCAGGACATCTGATCACCAATGCGCACGCTTTTCTTTGTCGCTGTCATCGATATATTGGGATTCGGCATTCTCATCCCGCTCGTGCCGTACATGGCGGATCGCTTTGGGGTCACCCCCGCGTTGATCACCCCAATTCTCGGCACCTATTCTCTGTGTCAGCTCATCGCGGCGCCGCTGTGGGGGCGTCTAAGTGACCGCTACGGCCGACGTCCGATTCTGATGTCAAGCCTCGCGGGCGCCTGCGTTTCCTACCTGCTGCTCGGAATAGCACACAATGTTGCTGGACTTGTCGTGGCGCGGGCTGTTGCAGGTTTCATGGCCGGCAATATCTCAGCGGCTTTTGCCTATGCCTCGGACATCAGCACACCCGCGCAGCGCGCTAAATCGATGGGCATGGTCGGCGCGGCGATCGGCATTGGCTTCATGCTCGGCCCTGCTATTGGCGGCGTGCTTGCGGGCGACAACATTCAAACCGCCAATTTCTTGCGGCCTGCGGTGCTCTCGGCCGCATTGAGTCTGGTGGCTATCGCACTCGTGTTCTTTGTCCTGCGCGAAAGCCACGCGCCGGAGCGGCGCACGCCGACTGCGGGCACGCCTCGGGCAGGCGCGCTGTCCTTACTGCTGCGGCGGCCGGCGCTGCGCGCAATCGCCGCTGCGTCATTTCTCGTTACCTGCTCACAGGCGATTTTCGAATCAATATTTGCGATCTGGGCGTTGCGCAAATTCGGCTTCGGGCCACGCACCGTGGGCCTCGTGCTGTTTGCGCTCGCATTCATCGCGGTCGGCGTGCAGGGTGGTCTCGTGCGAGTGTTGGTGCCGCGCCTAGGTGAAGCGCGGCTTGCGATCTACGGCGTAGCGAGTTATGTCGCGGGCCTCGTGGTGGTGGCCGCCGCAGGCAATGTGACGTTGACCTTCATTGGCCTTGCTCTCTGTGGGGTGGGCGGCGGCGCGTTCATTCCGTGTGCGGCCGCTCTCGCATCCAAGCAGGCAGAGGAGCGCGAACGTGGCGCGGTCATGGGGACCTACCAAGTGGGCGCGAGCCTGGCGCGAGCTCTCGTGCCGCTCGTATCCGGGACGATCTATGCGAACTTCGGGCCGAGCGCGCCGTTTCTCGCCGGCGCGGCTGTCACGGCGCCAGCTGCGTGGCTCGTATGGCGCGCGGTACGCGCTCCCGTGTGGGGCAGCAGCTCATCGCCGCGCGGACGTCAACAAACATGACAATCCGATCGCACGATCGCAGTTCTTAGGCGCGAAGTTGCCCCAGTGCTGCGCTGGCGAGGCTCAAATCGAGATTTCAGTCTCAAAGATCGAAACCGCTTGGCCGATGATCCACACGCCGTCAATCCCGCCGTCGCGCGTCTCGAGCTCCACGGTGACCCGTCCGGGGCGCTGCACATAATGCCCCTGACTGCCGCAGAATGTGGTGCGTTCGCCCGTCTGCGCCAATAAGCCGAGGCCCGCAAGATATACGCCAAGAAGACCGTGCGCGTTGCCACTTACCGGGTCTTCGGCAATGCCCAAAGCCGGACAAAACATGCGCGATTCGGTGAGGCAGCCCTCCTTTTGGGGCGCCAGTGTGAAGACGAAATAGCCCGCAGCACCGAGCTGCGCGGAGAGCGTATTCAGCCGTGCCGGGTCGGGCTTCAGTTGCTTCAGCTGCTCGGGACCTTGCACGCCGACCATAAGGCGCTTGCTACCGGCCCCGACGATGCGCAGCGGGCAGCGGTCGTCGAGGTCGTCAGTGGCAAGCGCCAGTGCATCGAGCACCGCGAGCCGCTCACGATCATTCAAGACGCGGCCGAGCGGTGGAGTTTTCTGGCGTATCGCAATCTGGCGCTCATCACCGGTGCCGCGGATTTCGATATCGACGATGCCGGCTTTGGATTTCTGGCGCAGTCGCTCAGTGGCGCCGCGGCGGCGCGACAGCACGTAGTGGGCTGCGACCGTGGCATGACCCACGAATCCAGCTTCGGTGCGCGGCGTGAAGAAGCGCGCGCGCAGGTCATGATCAGCTCCGTCGGCGGCAAATATGAACGCCGTATCGGCGTTGTTGAGCTCGCGTGCGATTGCGAGCATTTGTACATCATCGAGGGCGTCGGCATTGAGAACCACACCCGCCGGATTGCCGGTGAACGGGGTGCGTGTAAAGGCATCGATCTGGTGGATCTGGATACTGCGCGCCATCGTTTGTTCTACGGCCCGGCCCGAAAGGGGGGCGATTCTAGTCCCTTCTGAGCGCCGATAACGACTTGCAATAAGGACGGTCGCGCATACCATACGCGTTATCAACCCCAGGGGTGGTCCTCGCGAGGACCTGAGATGCCGGTGATACCGGCGAACCCGTTGAACCTGATCCGGTTAGTACCGGCGTAGGGAGCAGGTGTTCGTGACCTTCCACATCCGTTTTATCCAGCTTGTTCAAAGGCTTGCGTGGGCTTTAGGGGCTGTCGTGTCAACCTCTTGGTCAGGCGCTGCGACACCTGAAACGCCGCTCGAGGAGGTCGTGGTGACGGCCACGCTGCGTCCGGCAGCCGCGCTCGACGTGCCGGCGAGCGTTTCTGTGTTAGATGCCGCCACGCTCAAGGACGCAGGCCAGGAGCATTTCGCGGATGTGCTGGCACTTGTGCCAAACCTCAATTGGGCCGGCGACACCTCGCGGCCACGCTATTTTCAACTGCGTGGCATAGGCGAGCTTGAGCAGTATCAGGGAGCGCCGAATCCGTCCGTGGGTTTCATTATCGATGACATCGACTTTAGCGGCTTGGGCAGTGCGGCGACCCTGTTTGACATTGACAAGATCGAAGTGCTGCGCGGGCCGCAGGCGACGCGCTACGGCGCCAATGCGCTCGCGGGCCTCATTTATGTGACGAGCGCGCCGCCCGAAGATCAATTCGACAGCCGCGCAGAGCTTGGCGCGGGCAATTACAACTCGAAGCAGCTCGGTGCTGTCATCACCGGGCCGGTCAGTGTTCTGGACTCGGCATTCCGTCTGGCGGTGCAGCACTATTCGACCGACGGCTACTACCACAATGCATATCTTGACAGCAATGACACCGACCGGCGCGGCGAGCTTACGCTGCGCGGTCGCTGGCGCTATCAGCCGTCAGCCGATCTGCGCGTTGATTTGAGTGTGCTGCACGTGCAGATCGACAATGGCTATGACGCCTTTGCCATCGACAACTCGAGGACCACGCAGTCGGACAACCCGAGCGTCGATGCGCAGCATTCGACCGGTGGCTCGGTGCGCCTGAATTACTCGGGGCTCGGCGCCGCTACGCTCACCGTCATCGGTAGCGCTGCGCAGACGTATGTCAAATACGGCTACGACGGTGACTGGGGAAACCCGCTCCTGTGGGCGCCTTACATTTACAATTACACCGAGCTGCAGTATCGCAACCGCAGCACCCAGAGCATCGAAATTCGCTTGGGCACGAGTCGCGAGCGGGGCGTCGACTGGCTCGTCGGCGTGTACGCACTCGCGCTCAAAGAGTCCTTGAACGACACGAGCGCCGGTATTTTTCAGAGCGATCCGACTGACCCAGCGACGGCGTCCATAACCGACACGGTCGTCGCAAGCCGCTACCGCTCGCAGAACGCGGCGCTCTTCGGTGAGCTTGATGGCGAGCTTGCAAGGCACTTGCGCTGGTCGCTCGGAATGCGCGGCGAGCGTCGTACAGCGAGCTATCGGGATCTCACCACCAACCCCGGCGCTGCCGATGCAACGAATGACTTTCATCCGACCGATAACCTCTGGGGCGGACATGCCTCGCTCACTTTCGCGGCGGGGACATTGCAGAGCCTGTATCTGCTTGCCGCGCGGGGCTACAAAGCCGGCGGTTTCAATTTAAGCCAAGGATTGTTGCCGAATCAGATCCAGTTCGCACCGGAGTCGGACCTCAATTTCGAGGCGGGGTACAAGGCGCAGCTCTTTGAGGAGCGCTTGCGCGTCAATACCGACGTGTTCTACACCTTGAGAAACTCCCTGCAGCTGAAAACGAGCGAGCAGCTCGATCCTGCCAATCCGAACGACTTCACGCTTTTTACCGGCAACGCCGTCAGCGGCAGGAACTATGGACTGGAAAGCGAAGTGGCGTGGCGCGCGACGGCCAGGCTCATGTGGGGTGCATCGCTCGGACTCCTGCATACGGACTACCACGGTTTCGTGCAAAACGGCGTACTGCTGCCGGATCGCGCCCTGGCGAACGCACCGCACTGGCAGGCCGCTGTGAACCTCACTTACCGCGACCCGCGCGGCGCATTCGCGCGAGCGGATGTGAGCGGAATCGGCAGCTATTACTTTGACCTGCCGCCGAACGCCACTACCTCGCGCGCCTATGGGCTCGTCAATGCCAAACTCGGCTGGGAGAGGCGCCATTGGTCGGCGTATTTCTGGGGACGTAATCTTCTCAACAAGAACTATGCGGTGCGGGGATTTTTCTTCGGCGACGTGCCGCCGAACTTCCCCAATGAGCTGTATGTGCAGCTCGGCGATCCGCGCACTTGGGGCATCAATTTCACTTACTCGTTGCGGTGATCAATATGGAAATCGGTATCGAGATCAGTCTGTATCCCCTTAATGCGGATTTTATTCCTCCCATCCAAGACTTCATCGACCGTTTGAACCGCGACGGCCGATTCAAAGTACTCACCAACAGCATGAGTACGCAGATCTTCGGTCGCTACGAAGACCTCCTCGATGCCTTGAGCCGCGAGATGCGCGTAACCTTCGAGGTCGCGGGCAAGGCCGTTTTCGTGATGAAAGTACTCGGGCCGCTTGCCGCCTCCTGATGAGTGCCGCGTTCGATGCGTTCATCGCGGGACTCGCGGCAACCTCAGGTCTTGAGCGGGCGTCGGTTGTTTTGGGTATTGCTTATTCGCTGCTCGCCGTGCGCCGCAGCCGCTGGTGCTGGGTGTGCGGCGGATTGAGCGCGGCGATTCTCGTGTACTTGTCGGCGCGCGCGCGGCTGCCGATGCAGGCGGGCCTGCAGGTGTATTACGTTGCGATGTCCGTCTATGGCTTTCGCCGCTGGCTGCGGCACGAAAAGGAAGCAGGATCGCAGGTTACGACCTGGCCGCTGCGCGCTCATGTTGTTGCTTGGATCGGAATCCTTGCCCTAAGCGCCATCTCTTCGCAGTGGCTTGCCGCCGAAACACGCGCTGCCTGGCCGTTTCTTGACTCCGTCACGACTTGGGCAAGTCTGCTCGCGACCTGGCTTGTCGTGCGGATGAAGCTTGAGAACTGGCTCTACTGGATCGCAATCGACGTGGTGCTGGCGTACTTGTTCGGCGCGCAAAAGCTATTTTTCATCGCGCTTATGTTTGTCTGTTATTTATGCATTTCGGTGGCGGGATTCCTCGCATGGCTCAAGACATACCGACTGCAAGCAACGCGCGCCTGATCCCCGCGGCGGCCCTCGCGCGCGTGCCCGGCTGCGAAGCGGGCAGGCGCCCGGATGCGATTGCCGTTCTGCACGGCGGTACGGTCAATTCGAGCTTCCGCGTCGATACGCGCGCAGGGCGCTTCGTGCTGCGCTTGAACGCTGCCGAAGGCGGCTTGCTAGGCGCAAACCACGAGCGCGAAGCGCAACTGCAACGAGCCGCGGCCCAATTCGGGGTGGCGCCGCCGTTGATTTACGCCGATCGCGCGCAAGGTTTCATGATCACGAAATACATCGATGGCCGCGCCTGGGAAGCATCCGACTTGGCGAGGCCCGAGGCGCTTCGCTGGCTTGGTGCGCGATTGCGCGCGCTGCATGACATCGTGGCGCCGGCGGTCGCACCGTTCGATCTCGGCGCGCTCTTGCGCGGTTACTGCGCTCGTTTGACCGCGGCCGCGCCCGCGGAGCGAGCCCTCCTTGCAAGCCTGCTGCAGCAGAGTGAAGCGACGCTCGCGCTCTGCGCGGGTGGTGGGCGCAGCGCCACTATCGTGCACAACGATCTGCACCATTCGAACCTCATCGAAGCTGATCGCCTGTACCTTATCGACTGGGAATACGCGGCGGTTGCCGACCCGATTTTCGATCTGGCTTGCGTGCTCGCTTATTATCCGCAGGCGCAACCACACGCGCAGGATCTGCTCGACGCCGCCGGGCTTGCCGAGACAGCCTCGATAGCCGTGCTGATGGCGGCGAGTTCGCTGTTTGTGCTCCTAAGCTTCCTGTGGTACCGGATGCGACGCCTGACACGCGAGGTTGCGGCGGCGGCGGATCTTGCGGCGGAAGACGCTCTTTTGCGGCGCCTGAACGCGTAGCGGCGCTGGCATCCGCAGCGCAACATCGGCAGACTAACCTTTACCCCATTTAATTCTTTAGAGGGCGCAAACGCATGGCGCTAATGCGAGTCGTGGATCGGGATGGACAGGAGCATGAAATCGAGGCGAGAACCGGCCTTAAGGTCATGGAGAACCTTCGTGAGCTCGATTATGGAGTTGCCGCGATCTGCGGCGGCATGTGTTCGTGCGCAACCTGTCATGTCTACGTCGATCCGGCTTGGGTCGACCGGGTGCCCGCTGCGATGTCCGATGAGCGTGAACTCTTGTCGGAATTGGCAAACACCGAGGATAACTCGCGCTTGTCCTGCCAGATCGAGTTCACGCCTGCGCTCGCGGGCTTGCGCGTCACCATCGCCCCCGACGAGTAGCAAGCGCGCATGTCCACTCCCACAGTCGATGTCGAGACCCGCGGGTCGGTTGCGATTGTCACCCTGAACCGGCCCGCCCAAGCCAATACCCTAAATTTGCAGATGGGTATGGATCTGCTCGCGGCGGCAATGACTTGCGCGCGCAGCCCCGCGGTGCGCGCGGTGGTGCTGACGGGCGCCGGCAAGAATTTCTGCTTTGGCGGCGATCTGCACGGCATGACGGCCAAGGGCGGGGCGGACGCCTATCTGCGCGAGCTTACATCTTATTTGCATGCGGCAATTTCCCTGTTCGTACGCATGGACCCGCCGGTGATTGCGGCTGCGCGTGGTACGGCGGCAGGGGCCGGCATCGGACTTGTCGCTATGGCAGACCTTGCGGTGGCCGCCGAGAGCGCCAAGTTTACTCTCGCATACACGAGTGCTGGCTTGACGCCGGATGCCGGATCATCCTTTCTGCTGCCGCGCGCGATCGGTGCGCGGCGCGCGATGGAGCTCATGCTGATGAATCGGGTGCTGTCGGCGCCGGAGGCGCTAAGCTGGGGGCTCGTGAACCGAGTGGTGCCGGATAGTAAAGTGTTCGATGAAGCGCTGGCGATCGCAGCACAACTGGCAGCCGGCCCGACGCGTGCTTTCGGCAAGGTGAAGCGGCTCATCGCCCAGTCATTGGGCGGATTCGAATCGCAGATGGTGCTCGAGGCGGAGACTATCGCAGCGCAGGCGGCCAGTGCCGAGGGCGAGGAGGGGATCAACGCCTTCCTTGAAAAGCGTCAGCCGGTTTTTCCATGAACTGGATCCTGATCGCATTGGTTGCGGCGGGGCTCGCAGCTCTGGTGCGAATCTATTTCAGTCTGCAGAGATTTCGCCGCGCCCGCGCTGATGACTGGGATGCGAAGATGATCGAGCGTGTGCGCTCGCAAGGTCTTGACCCCTTCAAAGCCCACGACGTGGACTTTTTTTTCGCACTGCCGGATACGGCCTCCTGTGCTGCCGTACGGACCGAGCTGGTCGCCGACGGCTACGACGTTGACGTCAAGGCGGTGGCAGACAGTTCTGACCATCCGTTCAGCCTGCATGCTTCAAAAGCGCTGCGTCTCGCGGTTCCCGACATGCAGGAGAAGAGTCGCCGCTTCAAACAGCTTGCCGAAGTGCATCGCGGCCGCTACGACGGTTGGGCGGCAGGAGTAAAAGGAACGTCGGCAAACTAAGCGCGGCGAACGCCGTGCCTGCCGTCCCCAAGCGCTTAATTAACTTTTGGACACGGGTGATCTGTCCCCCGCATGTCGCAAACATTAACGTGGTTGAGATATTTCATTATCTGTCCGACCTGATCATTCGACGGATCAAATCGGAACGTCTTCTGGACGGTATAAAGAGCGTCATTACCCTTGATTACGCGCAGCACAGTGGTCTCTGGCTTGCCGGTAGCGGCGTTCAAGGGACAATGTACAACCAGCATTGACACCGCGTAACCATTCGCCTGGGCGTCGGGAATCTGATTCGCAGCGCTGCCTTTGCAGGCACCCAGCCATTTCTTGCCAGTGCTCTGCAACACTTGCGGGGGTGTCATCCTATTGATTCCGCGATCAACCTGTACGGTGACCATCTCGGTCCAATTCTGCACGGTTTCGGATTCTTTGATCCATTCAAGCGTAGTGGTGCGATCGTGGTTGGTTTGCGAGCCGATCTTAAATCCCGTCGGGATTGTCGCAACCAGAGTTTCGTCTTTGAGCTGTGCCCAGGACTCGTCGCAATAGAGGCTGGCCAGCATCAGCGCCAGCGCCGACATCTTTAAAACGTACTTGCATCTTTTGGACTTTTCCGCAATCAACGCCGTGCTCCTTCTATTCAGGCCAATTCAAATGCTAGGGCGCGCCGCATGAAAACGCTAGCGTATGGCGACCAGGCAGCGCAATGAAATCGCTGTCTACGCAGTGCGCAACGCGGCGAAGTGTTGGAAGCGGCGCGCGCTCATCGCTTGTCGGTCTGCTTGCGCACGGCTTCGGCAGCGGCCGCGATCGCCTGCGGGTCGCCGAGATAGCGGCTCGTGATGGGCTTTAGCTGTGCATCGAGCTCATAGAGGAGCGGCACGCCGGTTGGGATGTTGAGCTCGACGATTTGCGCCTCAGGGATGTTGTCCAGCATCATTACCATGGCACGCAGGCTGTTGCCGTGGGCGGCGATGAGCACATTGCGTCCCGCGAGAAGGTCCGACGAGATGCGGCTCTCCCAGAACGGCAACACGCGCTCCAGCGTATCTTTGAGTGACTCGGTCGCCGGCAATAGCGAAGAATCAATATTCGCATAGCGCGGATCGAAACGCGGATGGCGTTTGTCATTCGCGTCGAGTGGCGGCGGCGGGATGTCGTAGCTGCGGCGCCAGATCTGCACCTGCGCTTGGCCGTGCTGTTCGACGGTTTGGGCTTTGTTGAGGCCCTGCAGCGCTCCGTAGTGGCGTTCGTTGAGCCGCCACGAGAGCTCGACCGGGATCCACATGCGGTCCATTTTATCCAGCATGATCCATAGTGTGCGGATGGCGCGCTTCAGCACCGAGGTGAAGGCAACGTCGATCGAGATGTTGTCGCGCAGCAGCTGCCAGCCAGCTGCGGCAGCTTCGCGGTGGCCTAGCTCCGACAGATCCACGTCCGTCCAGCCGGTGAAAATATTCTCCACGTTCCAGATGCTTTGGCCGTGGCGCACGAGAATAAGTTTTCCAGGCACTTTACGACCCACCGCTTAGTTGGTAGTTGAGGAGCAGCGCCGCGAAGCGCTCGACGGAGCCTGCCGCATGCGCGAAGAACAGCGACGGCTCAGTGAGCTCAAGCTCGAGGACGCACGGCACGGCATCGGCATCGCGTATCAGATCCACTCGAGCGTAGAGCGGCATTGCAAACGGTATAGCGCCAAGCGCCCGCTCCGCCGTGCGCAGTTCATCGAGCTTGGGTACGCGCGCGCAGATGTGCTCGGCGGCAAACAGGGCGCGCGTCGGACCCTCGCCGCGACGTAGCAGCGGTCCTTTGCGAATCGCATGGCTGAAGCGGCCGCCAAAATAGATGAGCGCGGTCTCGCCGTCCGCGTCCACCCGCTCAAGATAAGGCTGTACGACAACGCTGCGTTCCGCATCCTGCAGGCGGCGAATATGCAGAATCGCCGCATTAAGTTCCCTGCGCCCATAACGCTGCGCATCGCGCGAGCCTGAACTGATGGCGGGCTTGACGACGAACTCGCTCGCGGCGTGCTGGACGAGAAATTCATTCATCGCTCGGCTTGCGCTCTCGCCGGGCTCGACGAAAGTGCTGGGAACCGTGCGCACGTCCACTTGCAGCAACTCGGCAAGATAGTGTTTGTCGGTATTCCAACGCACTACGGGTGCCGGATTGACGAGTCGGGTTGCTTTGGACGCGCGTTCGGCCCAATCGAGAAACTCATGCAGACGCATGCTGTAATCCCAGGTCGAGCGCAGCAGCGCCAGATCAAACTGCGACCAATTGATCTCGACATCATCCCACTCGACGACGCGTACAGCTGCGCCGGCGCCGCTCAAGTTCGCGAACAGCGGTGCCAGATCCTCGTCCAGGTCGCGCGCACCGCGCGCCGTCACGAGAGCGATGGCGGGATAGCGACTCACCACGGTCAAGCGGCTGGCAGCGGCGACTCTGTCAAGCGGCGCACGGAGTCAACTCCGACCGACAGGGTGGCAAAATCGCTGCTGCCCGCGGCGCGCATGTCGTTGAGCGTGCGCTGCCAGCGACTGAGATCCTCGCCGGCAAGGTTCGCCCAGGCGTTCACCCGTGCGTCATGTCGGCCGGCTCTCGAAAGCGCGAGCACACGTTCGGCCGCTTTGCGCTGGATCGTCGAGGCGCTGTCGCGAAGTCCGGTGCGCGCCGCCGCCTGCCATTGTCCATCAACAGGCAGCTCTTCGATTTGCTCGCGCAACCAATCAAGCCCGATACGGGCGCCGACCTCGAAATAGATTCGCGCAACCTCGGGTACTGGCACGCGATGTACGGTTGCAAGCTCAATGATATCGAGTGCCGCGTTGTGCGCGTCAAGACTTGCGATGCGCGCGGCAAGCTCTGACGGCACGCCGGCGTCGAGATGCTCCTTGCGCACGACTTCGAAGCGGTTGCGGACGGCGCCGAGCAGCACTCCGTCGATGGCCGACTCAAGTTCACGTGCGCCGCGGCGAAACTCAGCGACGGCGCGGTCAACCTGCAGGTCCCCGCGGCGATTTGCGAGCAGCCAATAAGTCACATGCCGCAGCAGGCGCGCCGTTTCGTACATCATCGTGTATTGCAGCTTCGGCGGAATGCGGTTGTCGAGCGCCTCGATCCGCGCCCATACTTCGCGCATGTCGAAAATTTCGCGCGCGGCTGAGTAGGCGCGCGCGATCTGCGCAGGCGGTGCGCCGGTGTCATCCTGCGCGCGCGCCACGAATGCCGGACCCATGCGGTTCACAAGACTGTTGGTGGTTGCCATCGCGATGATCTCGCGGCGCAATCGGTGGCGTCCGATCGTACGCGCGAAGCGCGTGCGCAGCGGGCTCGGAAAATAACGCTTGAGCTCGAGTGAAAGGTAAGGGTCGGCGGGTACGTCGGAGTCCAGCAGATGCTTGCTGAGCCAGATTTTGCTGTACGAGAGCATGATCGCAAGCTCGGGCCGTGTGAGTCCGGCGCCGCGCTTGCGCCGTTCCGTCAGCTGCTCGTCGTTCGGCAGGAACTCGAGCGCGCGATTGAGCTCGCCCGAGCGCTCCAGCGAATTCATCAACTGCTGATATTCAGACAGGCGCGCTGCAGAGCGCAGCTCAAGCGTACTGATCGCCTGCGACTGTAGATAGTTGTTGCGCAGCACGAGACCTGCTACCTCGTTCGTCATGCGCGCGAGCAGCTGGTTGCGCCGGGCACGCGTCAAGCGGCGCGCGGCGACCAATGGATTCAGCAGGATCTTGATATTGACCTCGAGGTCCGAGGTATTGACGCCGCCAGAGTTGTCGATGAAGTCCGTGTTCAGACGGCCGCCGCGCAAAGCATATTCAATGCGGCCGCGCTGCGAGAGTCCGAGATTGCCGCCTTCGCCGACCACCCGCGCGGCAAGCTCGGCGCCATTCACGCGCACGGCATCATTGCTGCGATCGCCGACCTCGCCATTCGACTCGCTGCTCGCCTTGACGTAGGTACCGATGCCGCCATTCCAAAGGAGATCGACGGGCATGCGCAATATGGCGCGAATGATTTCGTTCGGCGGCGCTGTGGCATGCGCCATGCCGAGCATCGTTTGCGCCTCGGTTGAGAGCGTGATCGATTTAGCCGCGCGCTGATAAATGCCGCCGCCGTGCGAAATGCGGCGCCGCTGGTAATCATCCCAACTCGAGCGCGCTAGCTGGAAGAGGCGCTGGCGCTCGGCAAAGCTCGCCGCCGCATCGGGCGTGGGATCGAGAAAGATATGCTGATGGTTGAATGCCGCTCTCAGCCTTGTATGGCGCGACATCAGCATCGCGTTGCCGAACACGTCGCCTGACATGTCGCCGATGCCGATTGCGGTGAAGGCGTCGGACTGAATATTGATTCCCAGCTCGCGAAAGTGCCGTTTCACGCACTCCCAAGCGCCGCGCGCGGTGATGCCCATCTTTTTGTGGTCGTAGCCCGCCGAGCCACCGGAGGCAAAGGCATCCCCGAGCCAAAAGCCGTACTCCTCAGAAATCGCGTTGGCAATGTCGGAAAACGTGGCCGTGCCCTTATCCGCCGCAACAACGAGATAGGTATCGTCGGTGTCGCGCCGCACGACGCTCGGCGGCGGCACGATGCGGCTGCCGACGATGTTATCGGTGAGATCGAGCATGCCGCGGATTAGAGTGTCGTAACAGGCGATGACTTCGGCCTGCAAATCCTCACGGGAACCCGCGGGAGGCCGCTTTACGACAAATCCGCCCTTGGCGCCGACCGGCACGATGAGGGTGTTTTTGACGTTCTGCGCTTTCATGAGGCCCAGCACCTCGGTGCGGAAATCTTCGCGCCGGTCGGACCAGCGGATGCCGCCGCGCGCTACGTCGCCCATGCGCAGATGCACGCCCTCGACGCGCGGACTGTAGATGAAGATCTCGAATTTCGGGCGTGGCAGCGGCAGATCGGGAATTTTGTGCGGATCGAGCTTGAAGGATACGTAGCTCTTCGCGCGTCCGGCGCCGTCCGTTTGATAGAAATTCGTGCGCAAGGTCGCACGCACGACGTTCAAATAGGCGCGCAGAATGCGATCTTCGTCCAGGCTCGTCACCGTATCGAAGGCGGTGCGGATCGCGGCCACGAGCTTCTCAGCTCGGGCGCGTGCGCGGGGCGCAACGCGCGGCTCAAAGTAGAGTTCAAACAGGCGCACCAGATTCTTTGCGATGCCGGCGTTCGCCACCAGCGTGCGTTCCATGTAGATCTGACTGAATGGCACACCGGTCTGCAATAGATAGCGGCAATATGCGCGCAGCACCACGATTTCGCGCGCCGCGAGGCCGGTCGCAAGCAACAGGCGGTTGAAGCCGTCGTTCTCGATCTCACCGCGCCAGGCGGCGGAGAAGGCCTCCTTGAACGTGGACTCGATGCGCGCGATGTCAATGCGCAGCCCGTCGCGGTGCTCAAGTTCGAAATCCTGTATCCAGGCCGCGCCACCGTCAGGCCAGGCGAGCTCGTAGGGCCGCTCGGCGATGACCCGCAGGCCGAAGTTCTCGAGCATCGGCAAGAGGTCGGAGATCGGAACCGGTTCGCCGAGCTTGGCGATCTTCAAGTGCAGTCTGCCGGCGCGTTGCTGTACGGGCCGATACAGGTTGAGGCGCAGGGCGTACGGCTCGGCGCGCAGCGCCTCAAGATTCGCAAGATCCTCAAACGCGTCGGCGGGCGCGACGTCCTCCTCGTAGGCAAGTGGAAAGGCGTGGCGGTAACGATACGCGAGTGCCAGCACTGCCGCCTCGTCGTGCTTCGCCACGAGCGTCGAGTGCAGCCGGTCGGTCCACGTGGTTGCCGCCTGAGCGATGTGCTTTTCGATCGCCGCGAGGTCCACTTTGCTGCGATCTTCGGGATCGGTCCGTACGACCACGTGCAGGCGCGCGTGATTGGAGTCGGATATCTGAACTTGCGTTTCGACGTTGCTACCGCCGAAGCCCTCGAGCACAATCTGTTCGATGCGCTGGCGCACTTCAGTGTTGTAGCGATCGCGCGGCACGTAAATCAGCAGAGAATAAAAACGCTGCCAGGGATCGCGTCTGGCGAGCAAACGCACGGTGCGCCGTTCGTACAGATTGACGACGCCGCGCGCGATTCGAATCAGGTCCGCGATCTGGGCCTGGAAAAGCTCATCGCGCGGATAGGTCTCGAGCATGTGCAGTACCGCTTTGGCGTCGTGGCTTTGCGGGTCAAGGCCGAAATGACCAATGACGCGCTCGACCTTTTTGCGCAGTACGGGGATTTCTCGCGGGCTTAAATGGTACGCAGTCGAAGTCCAGAGGCCGAGGAAGCGATGCTCGCCTGACACCTCGCCGCGTGCGCCAAAGCTCTTGACTCCGACGTAGTCGAGGTAGGTCGCACGATGCACGCTCGATATTGAGTTGGCCTTCGTTAGGATCAAGAGTTCGCGATCGCGGGCGCGGGCTCGCAGCTGCCCGCGCAGCACGACCGCGCGTGCCTTCGCGTTCGCCTTAGGGCCGCGCAGAATGCCCAGACTCGTGCGCGGCTGCGCTACCAGGCGGTCCGAACTTGCACCGCGCTCGAGCCGGTAGTGGCGATAGCCGAGAAAGAGGAAGTGGCGGCCTTCCATCCACTCGAGAAGTCGCCGCGCTTCGCTCACTTCCGCCTCCGCAAGCGGCGGCGGATCTCGTTCGAGCGACACGATGAGCTTGCGCACCTGCTTGCGCATCGGCAGCCAGTCGCTAACCGCGAGCCGCACATCGTGCAGCGCCGCCTCGAGCTTCTGTTGGAGCTCGGCAATGCGCGCGGTGTCGGTTTGATGATCGATCTCAAAGAGCTGCCACGACTCGGCGAGTTCGGCGTGCCTACGCTCGATGCGCACGTCCGTCAGGATGCCTCTTCGGTCGCGGCGCACGGCGAGCACCGGATGGACGATGAGATGTACCGCAATATCCGCCTGGCTGAAGACGATGCCCAGAGAATCCATCAGAAAAGGCATATCGTCGGTGACAACCAGGACGAGCGTATGCGCGCACTCAAAGCCATCGCGGCGACTGTCCGGATTGAAGACCTTGACGAGCGATTTGCCGGCGACGCGCCCGAGGCTTCCGAATTTAAGATGCTGTAGAGCCGCGGCGGCGAGTGCTTCGGCCGAACGCTGTGCGAGATCCTCTTCAGCGACGCCGCGAAAATAGGCGCGCAGAAATTTATGGCGCAGCGCGGGCGAAGCGTGGTTGCCCGAGCGCGGCAGCCGCGCGCTCGCGATCCGCTCGATCAAGGCGCGTCGTGCCGCGGGGATGCGGCGCAGGAGTAGAGTATCGTCGCTTGCGTTTCGCGGCGGCACGCTCACGCGTCCCGCCCAAGATCGTGCATCAGCGCCGCAAGGAAGCGCGCCGCTTCGCCGCCGGTCACGCAGCGATGATCGAACGTAAGCGACAGGGGCATGCGCAGATGCGTCTCGATGCCGCCCATAACGGCGACGACGTCGTGACTCAAACGTCCGGCACCCAGGATGGCGACGACCGGGGGAACGACGACCGGCGTCGCGTAGCGCCCCGCGATCATTCCAAAATTGGAAAGCATGAAGCTGAAGTCACGCAAATCCTCAGGTGCAACCGTGCGATCGCACGCCTCGCGCTTCAAGCGATCGACGTCGCGCCTGAGCTCCCGCGCGTCTCGCCCGCCCACGTCGCGGATGACCGGAACGAGCAGGCCCGCCGGCGTATCGACCGCCATGGCAACATCGACACGCGCGAGCAGGCGCCGAATATGTGCCTCACCGTCAAACCAGGCATTGAGCCCGGGCTCGGCGCGGCAGCCGGCGGCGATGGCGCGCAACAAGCGGGTCGTGAAGTCCTCTCCAGGCCGCCAACGATGCAGATCAGCATCGTCGAACAACGTGCAATTCATGACGCTGTCACGTGCGAGGCTCATGCTCTGGGCCATTGAGCGGCGCAGGCCGCGCAGTTTCTCCGGCTCGCCGGCAGCAGCGCCCGCAACTGCGCGCGGCGTGGCCGGAGCAGACTTCAGCGCGGACAGCGTGGCGGCGGTCTGCAGTGCGGTCGGACCCGTTTTGGTCATGACGTCATCGACCGTGATAAGGCCACCGCGGCCGCTGCCGGCAACCCCAGCCAGGTCCACTCCCAAGCGCTTGGCGAGCGCGCGTACTGCTGGCGCCGCCCGCACCCGCTCGCGGGGCGCGCCGCGGTCGCCGCCCGCAACGGCCGTTTCGATGAGCTCTTCTTCGCTCGTCGTCGGCATGCTGCCCACAACGGTGCCGGAGTCATCCGCTGCCGGCCGCGCGGCAGGGGTCGCGGGCGCCGCGCGCGTGGACGTCGGCGCCGTCGCCACATCAAATTCGACGAGCGGAGCGCCGGTGGCGATCATGTCGCCGGGCTTGCCGTGCAGCACGCGGATCACACCGGAATAAGGGGACGGCACTTCGACCACGGCCTTCGCTGTTTCGACCGCGAGCATGGGCTGATCGACCTTGACCTGATCGCCCAATTTGACGTGCCAACGCACGATCTCGGCCTCTGCCAGTCCTTCGCCCAAATCCGGAAGATTGAACGTTGTCATGCGCCCTCCGTTCATTGCCGGGTGCGTAAAGCTATTCGGTGAGCGTGTCGCGTACCGCATCAACGATGCGTGCGACGCTCGGAATATAGTCATACTCGAGCCTAAACAAGGGCATCGGCGTATCGTAGCCGGTGACGCGCTTGATGGGCGCCTGCAGGTCGTAGAGTCCGTGCTCGGCGACAGTTGCCGCAATTTCAGCGCCGATCCCGCAGTTGCGAGCCGCCTCATGCACGATGATCAGACGCCCGGTCTTCGCGACCGACTCCAGAATGGTGTCATGGTCAATCGGCGAGAGGGTCGCAAGATCAATCACTTCGCAGGAGACGCCATCCTTTTGCAGTTGCTCCGCCGCGCGCAGACTTTCAAAGGTCATCGCTCCCCAGGTGACG
The DNA here is from genome assembly GCA_036833805.1 of Steroidobacteraceae bacterium. Taxonomy (GTDB): domain Bacteria; phylum Pseudomonadota; class Gammaproteobacteria; order Steroidobacterales; family Steroidobacteraceae; genus PALSA-1196. Next base: position 73,716 of record DAITPA010000001.1, read on the forward strand.
ATGGTGGCGTCGTCGCCTTCGCGCAGCCGGTAGCAGACATCGAGCGGCAGCGCTTGTCCGTCGTCTGCAATCTCCTGGCGCACGAGCCGATACAGGCGCACGGGCTCGAGGAACATGACCGGATCAGGATCGCGGATCGAGGCCAGCAGTAGGCCATAGGCCCGTGCGGGGGACGACGGGCATACCACGCGCAGTCCCGGGTGATGCGCGAGCAGCGCTTCCAAACTTTCGGAATGATGCTCGGGCGCGTGAATTCCGCCACCGTGGGGCATGCGCAGGACGAGCGGACAGGTGATGCGCCCGCGCGTGCGGTGTCGCATCCGCGCCATATGGTTTGCGATCTGATCCATCGCCGGATAAATGAAACCCATGAACTGAATCTCGGCAACGGGACGCAGGCCCTGCGCCGCCATGCCGATCGACATGCCAGCGATCATGCCTTCGGCAAGCGGCGTGTCCTGCACGCGCTCCTTGCCGAATTTCTCCTGCAGTCCTGCGGTTGCGCGAAACACCCCGCCATTGATGCCGATGTCCTCGCCCAACACCACAACCGTCGAGTCGTGCGCCATCTCCCACGCGTGCGCGCGGTTGATGGCTTCGATCATCGTCACCTTTGCCATGGACGATATTCCGCTTCAGTGGCCGCCGGAGGACGCGTAGCGGCGCGCGAGCTCGCGCTGCGCGCGCGTGCTTTTGGGCAGGCGCGCGAACACATAGTCGAACATCGCATCGGTTGATTGCTTGGGCGTGTGCAGATATTCCTCCACAGCGGCATCGACGAGCGTCGTGCATTCGGCTTTTAATGCCTCCTCACGCGCGTCATCCCAGGCGTCGCTGGCTTTCAGATAGGCGCGCAAACGCAGCAGCGGCTCGCTCCGCCATGCGTCTTTGACCTCGTGTTCCTTCCTATAACGGGTTGCATCGTCTGCGGTAGTATGATCGCTCAAGCGGTAGGTTACGGCTTCGACGACAGTCGGACCTTCGCCGCGGCGCGCAGCTGCGATGGCCTCGCCCACCGTGTGGCGCACGGCGATGATGTCATTGCCATCGACCTGCACGCCGGGAATGCCAGCGGCAATGGCCTTCTGCGCAAGAGTGGCTGCGGCAGTCTGGCTCTCGATGGGAACGGAGATGGCCCACTTGTTATTGACGATGAGAAATATGACCGGCAGAGCGCGCGCGCCGGCGAGGTTCATCGCTTCGTAGAACGCGCCCTGCGACGTGCCGCCATCGCCGATGAACGCAAGCGCGCAGCGGTTCTCGCCGCGGATCTTCATTGCCATCGCCACGCCCGCCGCGTGCAGCATTTGCGAACCGATCGGCACGCACCACGCAAAATCCTGCCGCGATACCTTGAAGTCGTTGCCGCGCTCGTCACCGCCCCAGTAGAGGAGCACATCCGTCATGGTGACCCCGCGCCAGAACTGCGCTCCGTACTCCCGGTAGACGGGCACGATCACATCGTCGGGGCGCATCGCCGCGGCCGCTCCCACGTGGGTTGCCTCATGGCCCAGACAGGACGCATAGGTTCCGAGCTTCCCGGTGCGCTGCAGGTTGATGGCCTTGGTGTCGAAGCTGCGCACCAGGGTCATCAGGCGGTACATCTTCACAAGCTCGGCCGCATTCCGGGTGAATTCCGGTAGCTCACCGACGGCGTTCCCATCCGCGTCGAGATACTGGCAATACTCTATTTTGAATTCGGCAATCGTCTTCACTGCGACCCCCCGCGAGCGGCGCAGGATTATACATGAGCGACCGCGAACTACCCCTTCGTGAGGGGCCCGATCGCGATCGCCCGCCCGAGCAGGATGTGCAATGCCCGATCGAGCGCGCTGCGCTCGGCGCGTGTGAGCGACTGCAGCAAGGAGCGCTCGTACGCAAGAGCCACGGGGGCGACGGTGACGTGCACGTGGTTTCCGGCCGCCGTCAGACGCAACACGGAGCGGCGCCGGTCAGCGCGCGCGACGCGCCGTTCCAGACGCCCCTCCCTCAGTAACGCGCGCACCGCGCGGCTCACCGCAACCTTGTCCATGGCGGTGCGCTGCGCGACCTCTGCGGCCGATAGATCGGGGCAATTCGCGAGCACGGCGAGCACTCGCCAGGCGGGAATCGACAGGCCGAAGCGTTCCCGATAGGCACCGGCAATTGCAGTGCTGACGAGATTCGTCAGCACCGAGAGGCGGTACGGCAGGAAATTATCAAGCTGCAGTAAGAGCGGCTTCGACATGGCACGGGATTCGTTGCGGGCGACGCCAAGCGTATGATAGTTGCAATTGTAACTAATAGTGCGGTGCGGAGACTTGTCATGAGTGAGGTCTACGAGAATCCGATGGGGACGGATGGCTTCGAGTTCGTCGAGTACGCGGCGCCCGATCCGCAGGCACTGCGCTCGCTATTCGAACGCATGGGCTTTCCGGTCGTGGCGCGCCATCGATCGAAAAACGTGACGCGTCATGCGCAGGGCGACATCAACTTCATCATCAACGCCGAACAAGACTCATTCGCGCAGACTTTTGCCCGCGCGCACGGCCCCTCGGCCTGCGCGATGGCATTCAGGGTGCGCGACGCGGCCTTCGCGTATCGGCGCGCGCTCGAGCTTGGCGCGCGGCCGGGCCCGCAGAGCGCAGGCCCGATGGAACTCAACATCCCATGCATCGAAGGCATCGGCGGCTCGCTCATCTACCTAGTGGATCGCTACGGTGAGCAATCTATCTATGATGTCGATTTTCGCGCGGTCGCCGCGCCTGCAAGGCTTGAGCCCGCAGGCCTTGCCTGCATCGACCACTTGACTCACAACGTGATGCGCGGCCGTATGGACCATTGGACGAGCTTTTACGAGCGACTGTTCAATTTCCGCGAGATTCGCTACTTCGATATCGAGGGTAAGAAGACCGGGCTGTTCTCGCGCGCACTCACGAGCCCCTGCGGACGCATCCGCATTCCGATCAATGAGTCGCAGGACAACAAGAGCCAGATCGAGGAGTACCTTAAGGCCTATCAAGGTGAAGGCATCCAGCATATCGCACTGGCTTCGACCGACATCTACCGCACGGTCGATGTCCTCAACCGCCAGGGAGTAAAATTCCAGGAAACGCCCGATACCTACTACGAGACAGTCGACGAACGAGTGTGCGGTCACGGCGAGCCTCTTCAAGAGCTCGCGCGCCGGCGGATTCTGATCGACGGCAATGCGCACAACGGCGACGGCGTGCTGTTGCAGATCTTCACGCGGAACGTGATCGGCCCGATCTTTTTCGAAATTATCCAGAGGAAGGGCAATGAAGGCTTCGGCGAGGGCAACTTCCGCGCCCTGTTCGAATCCATTGAGCTCGATCAGATGCGCCGCGGAGTCGTCTAGGGCCGGTGTTCGCGCGCTAGATACTGCGCGCTTTGCATCTCAATAAGCCGGCTGGCGGCGCGCTCGAACTCACGACTCAGGCGTTCGCCCCGATAGAGTTCGGCGGGCGGAGCCGCAGCGCTGACGATAAGCTTGACGCTGTGATCGTAGAGCTCATCGACGAGCGCGATGAAGCGCCGCGCCTCGTCTTCATGTAAAGCATCAAATTGCGGAACATCGGCAAGGATGACGGTCTGATAGGCGCGCGCGATCTCAATGTAGTCGTTCTGGCTGCGCGGGCCTGCACAGACCGCGGCAAATCTAAACCAAACGGCCGTGCCTGCCTCGCGCGCGACCGCGATCTGGCGACCCTCGATCTCTACCACGCCCGCCTCGCGTAGGTCGCCGCCTGCGAGTCTGTTGAATAGCGCAGCGAGCCGCGCCGGTGTGTCGGCTGCGGAGCTGACAAGATAGGTGCCCGCCTGCGTGAGGTCACGCAGGCGATAGTCGGTGCCCGCATCGACCGCAAGGATGCGTGTGTGGCGTTCGAGGAGCCCGATGGCGGGCAGAAAACGCTCGCGCTGCAGGCCGTTTTCGTAAAGCCCGCGCGGCGGCAAGTTCGATGTTGCAACCAGCGTAACGCCGCGCCGGAACAGCCCATGCAGAAGATTGCCGACGATCATGGCGTCGGCGATGTCGCTGACGAAAAACTCATCGAAGCACAATACTTGCGCTTCGCGCGCGATGCGCGCCGCGACCTCGTCGAGCGGCGCGCTCTGTTGATCCATCCCCTTCAGGTGTGCGTGTGCGTCATACATGAAGCGGTGAAAGTGCCGACGCTGGCGTTTGGCAAATGGCAGGCTGGCGAAGAACAAATCCATGAGCCAGGTCTTTCCCCGTCCCACGCCTCCCCACAGGTACAGTCCGCGCACGGCTTCCGGAGAGCGCCACGGCGTAAGCCAGCCCCGCGGCCGCGCGGCGCCCGCCGCACGCTTGATCAGCCGGGTGCGCAAGTCCTCGAGCGCATCGACCGCTGCCTCTTGTGCGGGATCGGCGCGAAAGCCGCGGGCCGCGAGCTCTTGCGCGTAGAGCGCGCGGAAGCTCAACTCAGCAGCTCAGTGAGATCGCGAAAGTGCTCGAGCGCCTCGGGATTGGCGAGTGCGTCGCGGTTATGCACCGGCAGTCCGTGGATGACATTGCGCACGGCAAGCTCGGTGAGCTTGCCCGAGAGCGTGCGCGGCAGGTCGGGGACCGCGATGATCTTGGCAGGTACGTGCCGTGGCGTAGCTCGCACGCGGATCGTCTCGCGGATTTTTTTCACAAGCGCAGCGTCAAGTTCGTAACCCGGTTGCAGGCGTACGAAGAGCACGATACGCACGTCACCCTGCCAATCCTGAGCGACGGCGAGAGTTTCGGTGATCTCTGGCAACCCTTCCACCGCCGTATAAAGTTCGGCAGTGCCGATGCGCACGCCACCGGGATTCAACACAGCGTCAGAGCGACCATAAATGATGACACCGTCATGCGCGGTGAGCGCCGCGTAGTCCCCATGATGCCAAACACCGGGGAAGCGCTCGAAATAGGCAGCGCGATATTTTCGACCTTCCACATCGCCCCAGAAGCCGACCGGCATCGAAGGGAAGGGCGCAGTGCAGACTAGTTCGCCGCGCTCGCCATGCACGGCTCGCCCTTCTGGGTCAAAGACCTCAACGCGCATGCCAAGTCCGCGACATTGGATCTCGCCTCGATACACCGGTCGCGTCGGACAGCCGAGCGCGAAGCAGGAAATAATATCGGTGCCGCCGGAAATCGAGGCGAGCTGCACGTCGGCCTTTACGTCACGATGCACGAAGTCGAAGCTCGCCGGCAGCAACGGTGAGCCAGTTGACAGGATTGTGCGCAAAGCCCTCAAGTCAAGTGCGCGTGCCGGCGCAAAGCTGCTTTTCTCCAACGACGCCAGGTATTTAGCGCTGGTGCCGAAAATCGTCACGCGTTCCTCTGCAGCCATGCGCCACAGCGCTCCCGGATCCGGATGAAACGGTGAGCCGTCGTAGAGCACGAGCGTTGCACCGGTTGCAAGCGCGCTCATCAGCCAATTCCACATCATCCAGCCACAGGTGGTGAAGTAGAAGATCCGGTCCTCGCGGCGCACGTCGGTGTGCAGCAGGTGCTCTTTTTGATGCTGCAGCAGCGTACCGCCCGCGCCGTGGATGATGCACTTGGGCGAGCCGGTCGTGCCGGACGAGTAGAGGATATAAAGCGGATGGTCAAAGGGACTTTGCAGAAATTCCAGTGCGACGCCGGCGCTTCCAAACTCATGCCAGCGCACGGCTTTGCGCTTTACGGCATGCAAGCTTGCGAGTGCGGGGTCGCCGGTTGTATAGGGCACCACGACGACCTGCTGCACACTCGGAAGCTTCTGCGTCAACTCCGCGATGAGCCCGAGCGAGTCGAGGGTCTTTCCGGCATAGAAGTAGCCGTCCGCGGTGAATAGCACCTTGGGTTCGATCTGTGCGAAGCGATCTACGACCGCGCCGAGGCCAAAGTCTGGCGAGCAGGATGACCAAACCGCTCCAAGGCTTGCGGTGGCGAGCATCGCGATCGCGGTCTCGGGCAGGTTCGGCATGAAGGCCGCCACGCGATCGCCCGAGCCGACGCCCGCGGCCGTCAGGCCAGCGGCCACCCGTGCGACTTCATCGTACAGCCGGCGATAGCACAGCTCGCGCCGCGCACCGCGTTCGTTGCGAAACACGAGCGCGGGACATGCATCGCGGTAGCGCAGCAGGTTCTCGGCGAAGTTCAGGCGCGCGGCCGGAAAGAAGCGCGCGCCGGGCATCGCATTACCATTTTCGATGACGGGTCCGTCTTTGACGCAGCTCGCGCGCACGTCCGCAAAACGCGCAAGCTCCGCCCAAAACTGCGCGGGCATGTCGATCGACCAGCGATAAAGATCACCGTAGTCAGCCATGTGCAAGCCCTGACGGGCGTTCACGCAGGCCATGAAACGCGCGAGATTCGTGGCGCTGGCTCGCTGCGGCGACGGGCTCCAAAGAGGAGGCATCTTAGGGCCTAGAGCATCTGGTAGTTCGGTCCGGAGCCGCCTTCGGGCGTCGTCCAGGTGATGATTTCATATGGGTCTTTGATGTCGCAGGCTTTGCAGTGCACGCAGTTGGCGGCGTTGATTTGCAGCCGCCTGCCGCGCACGCCATCGTCGACCATTTCATAGACGCCAGCCGGACAGAAGTTTTGGCAGGGATTGCCGAACTCGCGCGTGCAGCGGTCCACGCAAATGGAAGTGTCAGCGACGTGCAAATGCACCGGCTGGTTCTCGTCGTGCGTGTTGCCTGCAAAAAACACCGAGGACACCCGGTCCCGCGGCGGCAGTGTACGCGGCCCCCAGCCGCGCTGCGGCGATTGATATTCGTCCAACCGCTGCAACGTCGACCAGTCAGCCTTGTTCTCTAGAGTCCAAGGCGACTTGCCGCGCGTCAGGTAGGTTTCCAAGGCGCCATTGACGAGGCCAAACCACAGCCCGCGTTTCATGCCGGGCGCGATATTGCGCACTTCGTACAGTTCACGGCCGCCCGCCGATGCGCGCCAGCGCGCATCGAAGCCGGCGCTCGAGCCGTGTTCGGCAAGATGTTCCGCGGCGAGCACCCCTGAGCGGATTGCCTGATGGATTCCCTTGATCTTCGGGAAATTCAAGGTCCCGCCGGCGTCGCCGATCAGCATCGCGCCGGGCATTTCCAGCGTGGGTAAGGACTGCCAGCCTCCGGAGGCGATCGTGCGCGCGCCGGCGGAGAGGATTTCGCCTCCCTCGAGCAGCGGTTTGACGCTGGGATGGCTCTTGAATTGTTGAAACGCCTCGAACGGCTTGAAGCGCGGGTCTGCGTAATCGAGCCCGGCGACGTAGCCCACGTAAACACGATCGCCGTCGAGGTGGTAGAGAAAACTGCCGCCGTAGGTCTTACGATCGACGGGCCAGCCTACTGAATGTTGAATCAAGCCCGGCTGCACGCGCCCGGAAGGCAGTCGCCACAGTTCTTTGAACCCGAGGCCAAAAACCTGCGGGCAATGGCCCGCAGATAGATCAAAGCGTTTGATGAGTTCTTTGGAGATTGAGCCGCGGCAGCCTTCCGCGAGCAGCGTGACGCCGGCATGAATCTGCGCGCCCGCTGTGAAGTTGGGACCGTGTGTGCCGTCCTTCTGCAGCCCCATGTCACCAATGCGCACGCCCTTGACCCGCCCTGCATCGTCAAAGACTGCCGCGGCCGCCGCAAATCCGGGAAATACATCGACACCGAGCGCTTCGGCCTGTTGCGCAAGCCACGGCGTCAGCTGCCCCAACGAAATGATAAAATTTCCGTGGTTGTGCATTTGCCGCGGCACCAGCGGAAAGTGCACTGCCTTGCTGCGCGTCATGAACGAGAACTCATCGCGCACCGCGGGCACTCTCATGCCCGGATAATCTTTGCGCCAATTGGGCAGGAGCGACTCGAGCGGACCGGGCTCCAATACCGCGCCGGAGATCGAATGCGCTCCGACGCTTGCGCCTTTCTCCAGGACGCAGATGCTCTTCTCGGCGGCGAGCTGCCTTAAGCGGATCGCCGCGGCGAGACCCGCGGGGCCCGCGCCTACGATCACGATGTCGTATTCCATAATGTCGCTCATGGCGAGCGCCTTATTTCGGCTGCATGCGGATCGCGCCGTCCAAGCGGATCGTCTCGCCGTTCAACATCGGGATCTCGAAGATCGTGCCGACGAGACGCGCAAATTCCTCCGGCTTGCCAAGGCGCGCCGGGAATGGGATCTGCTTTGCGAGCGACTCCTGATTCTCCTTGGACATCGCCGCGACCATTGGTGTGAGAAAGATACCCGGCGCAATCGCCATGCAACGAATTCCGAACGCTGCGAGCTCGCGCGCGATCGGCAGCGTCATGCCCATCACCGCGGCTTTGGTCGCGGAGTAGGCAGCCTGACCGATCTGTCCTTCGAAGGCGGCAATGGATGAGGTGTGAATCAAGAGTCCGCGTTCGCCGTCCGCGTTCGGCGTGTTCTGCTGCATAAGCGCCGCTGCCGCCTTATCGCAGAGGAACGTGCCGATCAGATTGATATGGATCACTTTCGTAAAGAACTCGCCCGCCATCGGGCCGTTCTTCCCGAGCACTCGCGCCGCACCGATCACGCCCGCGCAGTTGACGAGAAGATTGATGCCGCCCATGCGCTCGGCTGCCGCTTGCATGGAAGCTGCGACCTCGGCCTCCGAGGTGACGTCGCACTTCACGAAGCCTGCGCGCGCTCCAAGCTCGGCCGCCGCAGCGCGGCCCGGGCCTTCCTGAATATCAAGTAGCGTGACCTGGCCGCCCTCGGCCGCGACATAGCGCGCGACCGCATTGCCGAGACCCGATGCGCCGCCCGTAACGACGGCGCGCGCGTCAGCAATCTTCATGAATCCCCCCTCCTACATGCGAAATATGCCGTAACGCTCCGGCTCGGGTGCAGGCCCATGAGCCGCCAGATGTAACGCGAGTCCCAACACCCGGCGCGTGTCGAGCGGATCAATCACACCGTCATCCCACAATCGCGCAGTGGCATAGTACGGATTGCCCTGGGTTTCGTATTGGCTGCGGGTTTCTTCCATGAAACGGCGCTCTTCATCTTCCTGCCAGACTTCATGTCGCAACTGCGCAGCATCGCGACGCACCGTCGCCAGGACTTGCGCGGCCTGCTCGCCGCCCATGACGGAGATGCGCGCATTGGGCCACATCCACAGGAATCGGCCGCCATAGGCGCGGCCACACATTGCGTAGTTGCCGGCGCCGAACGAGCCTCCGATCAGCACCGTTAGCTTCGGTACCGTGGCGCAGGCAACCGCAGTCACCATCTTCGCGCCGTCCTTTGCGATGCCTGCATTTTCATACTTACGCCCGACCATGAAGCCGGTAATGTTCTGCAAGAATACGAGTGGCACACGCCGGCGGTTGCTCAACTGCACGAAATGCGCACCCTTCAGCGCTGATTCCGCAAACAGGATGCCGTTATTGGCGACGATGCCCACGGGACAACCCCAGATGTGCGCAAAGCCACACACGAGGGTCGCGCCGTAGTTGGCTTTGAATTCGTGAAAATCCGAGCCGTCGACGAGCCGTCCGATGATCTCGCGCACGTCGTACGGCTGGCGATTATCCTGCGGCAGAACTCCGTAGATCTCCTTCGGATCCAGTGCCGGCTCGCGCGGCGCTGCGCAGGCGAGCCACGCTGCAGGTGCCGCCGGCAGGCTTGCGAAAATTGAACGTGCGATCGCAAGCGCATGCGCATCGTTGTCGGCCAGATGATCGACGACGCCTGAGGTGCGCGCATGCACATCGCCGCCGCCGAGTGACTCGGCGTCCACCTCTTCGCCCGTTGCCGCCTTCACGAGCGGCGGCCCGGCTAGGAAAATGGTCCCCTGGTTGCGCACGATGATCGTCTCGTCGCACATGGCAGGTACGTAGGCGCCGCCTGCCGTGCAGCTTCCCATGACGAGCGCGATCTGCGGAATACCGCGCGCGGAGAGCTGCGCCTGGTTGAAGAAAATTCTTCCGAAGTGTTCCTTGTCGGGGAACACCTCATCTTGCAACGGCAGGAACGCGCCTCCTGAGTCGACGAGGTAAACGCAAGGCGCCGCATGTTCGAGCGCGATGGCCTGCGCGCGTAGGTGCTTTTTCACCGTAAGCGGGAAGTAAGTGCCGCCCTTTACGGTTGCGTCGTTGGCGATGACGACGCAGGCGCGGCCATGGATCCGCCCTACGCCCGTAATGAGTCCTGCGGCCGGCGCGTCGGCGCCGTACATGCCGTGTGCGGCGAGTGCCGAGAGCTCGAGGAACGCACTGCCCGGATCAAGCAGCGTCAGCACTCGCTCGCGCGGCAGGAGCTTGCCGCGGGCCGCATGCTTGCGGCGCGCTTCTTCAGAGCCGCCGCGACTCGCACGCTCAACTTCCGCACGCAAGGATGCGGCAAGTTCTGCCATGCGCGCGTAATTGGCGCGAAAGCGTTCGCTTCCAGGTTCGATCTGCGACGCCAGGCGGGGCACGGACGCGGCTCGCTAGGCTATGCGTTCGACGGCGATGGCAACGGCTTCACCACCGCCGATACAAAGAGCTGCGACGCCCTTTGCGCTGCCGCGTCGCGCAAGCGCATGCACTAATGTTGTGACGATACGCGCGCCGCTTGCGCCGACCGGGTGGCCAAGCGCACAGGCGCCGCCGTTCACGTTGACTCGCGCATGCTCGATACCGACATCGCGCATGGCCGCCATGGTCACGACTGCGAACGCTTCATTGATTTCGTATAGATCGACGTCCTCGGCTCTCCAACCCGCCTTACCGAGCACCTTGTTGATGGCGCCGATGGGCGCGGTCGTGAACCACTCGGGTTCGTGCGCGTGGCTCGCATACGCGATGATGCGGGCGAGAGGTTTGAGGCCGCGCGCTTTGGCGGTGGCGGCACTCATGAGCATAACGGCCGCGGCGCCGTCCGCAATTGAAGAAGAGCTCGCGGCGGTCACCGTGCCGTCCTTGGCAAAGGCCGCTTTAAGTGTGGGGATCTTGCTGACATCGCAGCTGAAGGGGGTTTCATCACGCGTCACCACGATGTCGCCCTTGCGCCCCTTGACGGTGACGGCAGTCATTTCCGCCGCGAAATGATCCGCCGCGATCGCAGCGAGTGCGCGGCGCACGGATTCGCCCGCGAAGGCGTCCTGCTCCGCGCGACTGAATTGATAGCGGCTCGCGGTGCGTTCGCCGAAGCAGCCCATGAGCTGGCCGTCGAAGGGACTCTGCAGTCCGTCGAAAAACATGTGGTCGAGAATCTCACCGTGCCCCATGCGATAGCCGCTGCGCGCCTTGGGCAACAGGTACGGCGAGTTGGTCATCGACTCAAGACCCCCGGCGATTACAACCTCGACATCGCCGGTGCGAATTTGATCTGCGCCCAGCATGATCGCTTTGAGTCCCGAGCCACACATTTTATTGACGGTGGTTGCCGGAGTGCCGGTCGGGATGCCGGCACCGATGGCAGCTTGCCGGGCGGGTGCCTGACCAAGACCGGCCGGCAGAACGCACCCCATGATGACTTCCTGAATATCCGCCGCGGCGACGCCGGCGGCATCGAGCGCCGCTCGAATGGCGGCGGCTCCGAGCTGCGGGGCGCTCATCGGCGTCAAAACTCCTTGGAACGCACCGATCGGCGTGCGCTTCGCTGCGACAATGACCACACCATGTCCGGACATGATCCACCGCATGAGGAGTAACAGGGCTGGGAAAGCGCCCCATGCGCTAATATAGCATCCGGGTTTCCCTGCGCTCGACCGCTTTACCCATGAGCATCCCGGCAATAGATTTCGCGCGCGACCCTGGTCGCGAGACCGCGCCGTTGCGCTTTGTTTCAGCCGCCTCATTGTTCGACGGCCACGACGCCGCGATCAATATGATCCGCCGCCTCTTGCAGGCGCAGGGTGCCGAGGTCGTGCACCTCGGACACAACCGCAGCGTTGAGGATATCGTGCGGGCGGCCATCGAGGAGGACGCCGACGGGATCGCGGTGAGCTCCTACCAGGGCGGGCACGACGAGTATTTCCGCTTTATGGTCGACATGCTGCGGGAGCGCGGCTATGGACACGTCCGCGTGGTCGTGGGTGGCGGCGGCACGATTTCACCGCTAGAGATCGAAGCGCTTGAGCGCCACGGCGTGGAAAAGATCTACACGCCGGAGGACGGGCGCCGCATGGGGCTCGTCGGCATGATCGAAGATGTCGTGCGGCGGGTGCGTGCCGCAACACCTCCGCCCTACGCGCTGCAGCCGCTAAACGCACGCGATCACGGCCATCTCGCGCGCACTATCTCGATGCTGGAAGGCGCGGGCGGCGGCGAACAGGCTCGGGAGGCGATTCGCCGCGCGCTTGCACGCGTGAAGACCAAAGCCCCCGTGATCGGCATCACCGGCACCGGCGGCGCAGGAAAATCGAGCTTGACGGATGAGCTCCTGAGTCGCTTTGTGCGCCACTTCCCGGGCCGCCAGATCGCTGTCGTTGCAATGGATCCGACCCGCCGGCGCTCCGGCGGCGCGCTGCTCGGGGATCGCATCCGCATGAACAGCCTCGCCGCCCACAACATCTTCATGCGATCGCTTGCGACCCGGCGTCAGCACCTGGCGACCAGCGCTGTACTGAAGGACGTCATCGATCTGTACCAGGTTGCAGGCTTCGACCTCGTCATCATTGAGACGGCCGGAATCGGCCAGTCCGACACCGAAATCGTCGAGCTTGCGGATCTGTCCATATACGTCATGACCGCGGAGTACGGCGCCGCCAGTCAGCTAGAGAAGATCGACATGCTCGACTTCGCCGATTTCGTCGTGCTCAACAAAAGTGAGAAGCGCGGTGCGCAGGATGCCCTACGCGATGTGCGCAAACAGTGGCGCCGCAATCATCCGCAGCGGATGGCACTACCGGACAGCGACGTGCCGGTATATCCGACGATTGCAAGCCGCTTCAATGATCCGGGCGTCAATCGGCTGTTCGCAGCTATCGCAGGCGCGATCACTGCGCGGCAGATCGGGGTTGCGACCTGGGAATTGCAGGCTTGCGGCGCGGTCGAGGCCGCAACTCCTCCGGCGCTCATTCCCGCAGCGCGCACTCGCTATTTGGCCGAGATTGCCGCGGACGGGCGCGCCTCTGCGGCGCATGTCGAGCAGCAGGCGCAGGCGGCTAGCCGCGCTTATGGTTTGTATCAATCGCTCGCAAGCTTGCAAGACGCCGCGCTGCCGGAACCCTTCGAGCGCATAAACACCGCAGCACTCGCGGATGCGGCGGCGGATGCGACGCGCCGGCAGCTGCGTGCGGCGTACAACGCGGCGCTCGATGCAGTGGGAGCGTCGGGGCTTGCGGAGCTTGCTGCATGGCCGGCACGCGTGACTGCTGCCACCGCGTTGAACTATACGTACCCCGTTCGCGGGCGCGATGTGACGGGCGAGAACTACTCCGAGAGTCTTAGTCGCCTGCCCCTGCCTAAGCTTGCCGTACCGAAATTCCGCGACTGGGGCGAGATTCTGCGGTTCATCTGCAAAGAGAACCTGCCCGGCGGCTATCCGTATACCGAAGGCGTCTATCCGTACCGACGCGAGGAGGAGGATCCGACGCGGATGTTCGCCGGCGAGGGCGCCCCGGAGCGCACCAACAGGCGCTTTCACTATCTTGCCGGCGGCCACGGTGCCGCGCGCTTGTCGACCGCGTTTGATTCAACGACGCTCTACGGCGAGGACCCGGATACCCGCCCCGACATCTATGGACGCACCGGCAACTCGGGCGTGTCGATCGCGACACTTGATGACCTGAAGAAGCTTTATTCCGGGTTCGACCTGTGCGCGCCGACGACGTCCGTATCAATGACGATCAACGGGCCGGCGCCGATGATTCTCGCGATGTTCATGAATACCGCCATCGATCAGCGCATCGAGCGCTATTTGAAGGTGAGTGGCGAGTGGCAGCAAGCTGCGAAGACCATCGCGGCTGCGCATCGACGCGCGGCGGAACGCGGCTTGCCGGTACCGCAATACAAGGGCGAACTGCCGCCGCAACATGACGGCACCGGGCTTGCGCTCCTCGGCGTGACCGGGGATTTACTGGTGGCACCTTCGGTCTATGAGCGCATCAAGAGCGAAGCGCTCGCCGCAGTGCGCGGCACGGTGCAGGCGGATATTCTGAAGGAAGACCAGGCACAGAACACCTGTATTTTCTCCACTGAGTTTGCGCTGCGCCTGATGGGCGATGTGCAGTCATATTTCATTGCGCAGCGCGTGCGCAACTTCTACTCCGTGTCGATCTCCGGCTATCACATTGCCGAGGCGGGCGCGAATCCGGTTTCACAGCTTGCCTTTACGCTCGCGAATGGCTTCACCATTGTTGAGTACTACCTCGCGCGCGGCATGCGGATCGATGAGTTCGCGCCGAACCTGTCATTCTTTTTCTCGAACGGCATGGATCCCGAATACGCCGTTATCGGACGCGTGGCACGGCGCATCTGGGCGCGAGCGATGCGTGGTCGCTACGGCGCCGGGGCGCGCAGCCAAATGCTGAAGTACCATATTCAAACCTCTGGACGCAGCCTGCACGCGCGCGAAATTGACTTCAACGACATCCGCACGACACTGCAGGCGCTGTATGCGCTGTTCGACAACTGCAACAGCCTGCACACCAATGCCTACGATGAGGCGCTCACTACTCCCACGGAGGAAAGCGTGCGCCGTGCGGTTGCGATCCAGCTCATCATCAACCGCGAGCTCGGTCTCAATAAGAATCAAAACCCATGGGCTGGCTCGTTCGCCATCGAATACCTAACCGATCTCGTCGAGGAGGCGGTGTACAAGGAGTTCGATGCGATTTCCGAGCGCGGCGGAGTGCTCGGCGCCATGGAGACCATGTATCAGCGTGCCAAGATCCAGGAAGAATCTCTTTACTACGAGACGCGCAAGCACGACGGCAGTCTGCCGATCATCGGCGTGAATACCTATCTTGCGCAGAATGAGGCGCAGGACGCGCAGCAGTCAGCGCCGCTTATCCGTTCGACGGACGAGGAGAAACAGGATCAGGTCGCGGCGGTGCGCGCGTTTCAGGCGCGTAACGCCGAGAGCGCTCCGGCAGCGCTCGCGCGGCTGCAGCAGAGCGCCGCGGCAGGCGGCAATGTTTTCGCGGCGCTCATGGAGACCGTGAAGATCTGCTCGCTCGGCCAGATCTCGCACGCGCTCTACGAAGTCGGCGGCCAGTACCGCCGCAACATGTAGGCGCTAGGCGGCGGCAAGATCCGGTTCTTGCAGGCGGGCGAGAATCGCCGAGCGCGCACGGTCGCGCAGCTCCACGGCCGCCCCGTCCGCAGATGCCGCTGTTGCCACGAGCGGCGCTAGGAATTCGACTTCAATACGTGAGCGCCGCGGAAGAAACGCACGCAGCGGCAGCACCTCGCGGGTGCCGCGCACGACTGCTGGCACCACCGGACAGCCGGCGCGCGCGGCGGTTGTAAAGGCGCCGGCGTGAAACTTCAAGAGCCCAGGCTCCGGGGAAAACGTGCCCTCGGGAAAGAATACGAGTGAATTGCCGTTGATCGCCGTACGCAGCACGCGGCGTGCATCGTTCGCGCCGCGCTGCCGATTGGCACGCTCGACGAATAGTGAGCCCAGCCTGCGCAGCAGCAGCCCCGCGAACGGCACGCGCGCCATCTCGCGCTTGATCACGAATCCAAAGCGCGGCGGCAGCACCGCCGTGAATACGACGCCGTCGAGGTAGCTGGCGTGGTTGGCGACGATTACGCATTGGCCTGCCGGGATCCGGTCCGCTGATTTCACGGTCAATTGCAGTCCCGCAAGCTTAAGCAGGGCGCGCGAGGTTGCGCGCGCCGCAGCTCTGCGGCGCTCAACACCCGGCAGCAGCGCCGTGCATACCGCGGTCAGCGCCAAGAGCGCAAACAAGACCCAGGCATATACACCATAAGTGGCACGCCAGAGTGCGCGTGCAAATGCGGATAAGGGCGCATTTTTGGGCGGTGTACTCATGGTTCTTTATCGGCGAAGGGCAGCTTCTCGGGGTGTGAACTGGTTCTCGTTATGTTAATGCTTGCACGTAGTTGTGATGATCGTCACTCCCGGCGCACTGACGCTATCACCATACTGCGTGCAGGCCACCTCGGAGTTTTCAGGCCTTGTCCAAGCTCGCCGCCGCAGTTGCTACTACCACCACGTCTGCCGATTCGGCCGACCCGGCAGTCTCGCGCTTTCTTGATGCGGTGTGGATGGAAAGGGGTCTTTCCGCCAACACGCTCGCAGCTTATCGCGCCGACCTGACAGCGCTTGCGCGCTGGCTCGCCGAGCGCAATATATCGATCATGAACACCTCGCGTGCGGATCTGCTGGGCTTCATCGCCTGGCGAGTGCACGCCGGTGCGCGGCCACGCTCCACGGCGCGCCAGCTTTCAAGCTTCAGACGCTTCTTCCGCTACTTCATGCGCGAAGGCGTCGTACGTGAGGATCCCACCGCGCAGATCGCGATGCCGAAGATCGGCCGCTCACTACCAAAGTCCGTGACCGAGGAGGAAGTCGAGGCGCTGCTCGGCGCTCCGACGGTTAGTGATCCGCTCGGCAACCGCGATCGCACGATGCTCGAAGTGCTGTACGCGACCGGCCTGCGGGTCTCTGAGCTTGTGAATCTGCGTACCGCACACGTGAACCTCAATCAGGGCGTCGTGCGCATCCTCGGTAAGGGCAACCGTGAGCGTCTCATTCCGCTAGGCGAAGAGGCCGTACGCTGGCTTACCGACTTTGCGAAGGGTCCGCGCGCCGAGATCCTGCTCGAGCGCCAGACGGACTATCTGTTTCCAACGCGGCGCGGCGATCGTATGACCCGTCAAGCCTTCTGGCACATCATCAAGCGCTATGCGCGCAAGGCGCAGATCGCGAAGGACCTCTCGCCGCACAGTCTGCGGCACGCCTTCGCCACGCATCTTCTGAATCACGGCGCCGACCTACGCGTGGTGCAGATGCTGCTGGGTCATAGTGACCTGTCGACCACGCAGATCTACACGCATGTCGCCCGGGAGCGCATGAAGGAAATGCACGCGCTGCACCATCCGCGCGGCTGACGTTCGGGGTTTTAGCCTCTTCTGCTAGAATTGCCGCGCTCTCGAGCTCGGCAGGAAACCTAAGCAAGGCGAGCCGGTCCAATCCACATCGTCCTTGCGGCGCTGGAAGACCCCTATGACAATCCGTGCGCGTATCCTGTTTCTGGGTCTGGCCGGGGCGTTCGCCTGCGCCGCGTTTGGTGCCGATCAAGCGGCGCCTAAGGTGGACCCGCGGATTGAGCTTGCGGGGAAAATACCCGGCACCACCCCCGACGAACTGCGCGCCTCGGCGATTCCCGGCATGTATGAGCTCGTGCGCGGCACCGACATCGCCTACGTGACCTCCGACGGCAAGTACGCAATCTCGGGCGACCTGTATGACCTCGCCGGCAACGACAATCTGACCGAGGTGCGTCGGCGGGACATCCGCATGAAACTCCTTGCCACGGTTCCCGAATCCGACATGCTGATTTTCGGGCCGCGGGATCCAAAGTACACGGTCACGGTCTTTACGGACGTCGACTGTGCGTACTGCCGCAAGCTGCACAGCCAGATCGCCGAATACAACCGTCTGGGCGTGCGCGTGCGCTACATGTTCTTTCCACGTTCCGGTCCCAATACCGAATCGTGGACCAAGGCCGAGCAGGTCTGGTGCTCAACTAATCGTAATGAGGCGCTCACCAAAGCAAAGCTCGGCGAAGAGCTGAAGAGTCCCAAGACCTGCGGTAGTTCAGCGGTCGGCCGTGATTACGCCCTGGGCCAGCAATTCGACATCCGTGGCACGCCGGCGATCGTCATGAATAACGGCGAGATGCTGGGCGGTTACATGCCTCCCATGGCGCTCCTGCAGCACCTCCAGGGCAAGTAAGGAAGGCTTACCTCTCTAGAAGCTTGAGCTTGTCAGGCTTGCCTTCCCACTCCTTGGCATCCGCCGGAGCGGCCTTCATCTCCGTGATCACCGGCCACAGTTTCGCAAGTTCGGCATTCAGCGGCGTGAACTGCTCCTGGCCCGCGGGCAGCTCTTCCTCCGAGAAAATCGCCTCCACCGGACATTCAGGCTCACATAGGGTGCAGTCAATGCACTCCTCGGGATCGATCACGAGGAAATTCGGTCCCTCATGGAAGCAATCGACCGGACAGACTTCCACGCAGTCCATGTACTTGCACTTGATACAGTTTTCGGTGACGACAAAGGTCATGAAATTTCCGTAGGCTCTGGGGCCCGCTGTAAGGAAAAAAATCGATGCGCCATTCTGCCATGCGCACCGCCGAGCGTGCATGCGTCCCGCTTAAAAGCGCCGTTCAAGTTCGGTAAAGTGATGCGGCTCGCGTCCGGCTGAGCGGTCTTCCAGGTAGCGGCGCAGCGTGTACTCGGTGCTCGGAAAGGCGATGTCGGTCCACGGAATGTCTGCCGCGCGCACGAGCTCGACCTCAAGACTTTCGATGCCGGCGCCGTAGCTCGCGCTACGCATCTGCGCGCGGAAAAACACGTGCACCTGATGCGCGTACAGCACGTGCACGACCGCGAGCAGCGAGCCTATCTGCACATCGATCAGCGCCTCCTCGCGCGCTTCGCGTGCCGCCGCCTGCTGCAGTGTCTCGCCGTTCTCCATGAATCCCGCGGGCACGGTCCAATAGCCGCGGCGCGGCTCGATCGCGCGGCGGCAGATGATGATCTTGCCATCGTGCTCCGGCACGCAGCCGACCACAATTTTCGGATTCTGGTAGTGGATCGTGCCGCAGACTTCGCATACGTAGCGTGGAACGTTGTCGCCTTCTGGGATGCGCCGGACGACGCGTGCGCCGCAGTCACTGCAAAAATTCATGATTCCCTGTCCGCTGGGACGTGCGGAAAAATTGGACAAACGCTGGAAGACCCGGAGATCATAGCTTCCCGAAACCCCTTTACCTAGAGATATGCACATGCAAAACGCACCCTTGATTCGACTCTCACTATCACTGATTGTCGCCATGAGTTTGCTCGCCGCCGCGCCCCTGCAGGCGCAGGACGCAGCTAGCGCGACGGTTACCTGCAAGGATGGCTCCTCCTCCAAGGCCGGACAGGGCGCGTGCAGCCATCACGGCGGCGTCAATAAGGGCGCTGCTGCGAGCGCCGGAGTCGCAAGCGGTGCTGCTGCCCGCACGCCGCCGCCCGCCACTGCCGCGAAAGCTGCTCCGACTGCTGCCGCGCCGACCGCAAGCGCAGCAGCGAGCGAGAGCCCGGCGGGCAGCAACGCGATGAAGTCGACAGCTGATGGCACGAAGTCCGGAACGCCAACCGCTAAGTGCAAGGACGGCACGATGTCTTACAGCAAGCACCACTCAGGCTCGTGCTCGCATCACGGCGGCGTTGCGCAGTTTCTCAACAAGTAAAATAGTAGTAGTTGAGCGTGCGGCGGGCACGCGTGAGGCGTGCCCGCCTGCGCGCAAGCGTGCTCTAGCCGTCCGAGTCCCCAGCGCCATCCACTCGTTGAGCGCCTCGCGATCTTCCGTACTTCGTCGCATAGATCTTCTGAAGATAGACTTCGACCAGTCTGCCGACGAATACAATCACGCACGCCACCGCAAGCCCGGCGAGGCCAAGCGCGAATTGACGCAGACCGCACGCCAATCCCAATCCGGCCGTCAACCAGACGGCGGCCGCCGCGGTGAGGCCGATGGCACGGCTCGATGTCGGCTGGTGAAGAGCCACCGCGGCGCACCGAAAACCAATGCCGCTCAGCACGGCCTGGATCACGCGACACACGGCATTGGGATCCGGACTTGACTCCTTCCAAATGAGCTCGCGCCAGGCAGCGCGGTCGCAACCGGCAGGTACGCGGCACGCAGCTCAGACACGATGACTCTTTCAGCGGGCGCCGCAGGGAGGTATTGGCAAGAGCTTATGACCATCCTTGCGTGTGCGCCCTGTTCCCTGCAAAGCTTGCACCCCTGCCGCCAGCGGTACAGGGCTTCCATGCATGCATTTGTTGTCCGTAAATACACGGTGGCGCTTGCCGTGGCCGTAACGACCACGTCTTCGTGGGCCACGCCGCCGCACGATGCTGACGCGCGCCTGACGGCGATCTACACCAGCGAGTGGCAATGGCGCGAACAGCAGCTTCCCGACAGCGAGGACAGCCAAAGACCTATTGAGGATCACTTAGCGAAGGTCGATCGGGCGGCCCAGGAGATGCGGCTGCGCTACTGGGAAGAGGTGCTGCAGAAGCTCGATGCGATCAACCGCGCAGAGCTTTCGCCGAAACAGCAGATCAACTACGACGTTTATCGTCCGCAGATCGCGGTCTTGATCGCCAATCAGCGCTTCCGCGACTTCGAGATGCCGGCCAATTCCGATACCACTTTCTGGAGTGATCTCGGCGCTACCGCGCGCCGCACTTTTCGCAAGCACGAAGAATATAAGAATTGGCTCGGCCAGCTGCGCGATGTGCCGCGCTATTTCCACGAACAGATGAATGAAATGCGCGCAGGCCTCGTTCGCGGTTTCACCCCGCCGGCGATCACCCTGGCAGGACGCGATGCTTCGATCAGCGTTGTGATCAACGCGGCGCCCGAGGCGAGCGTCTTCTACACGCCTTTCAAGGAGATGGCGGGGTTCTCCGCCGCAGAGCGGGCGAGCATGCGTGCGGAGGCGGTGAGACTGATTCGCGACGTTGTGCAGCCTGCCTACGTCGAGCTCCTTAAGTTCATGCGCAGCGAATATCTGCCGCACTTGCGTACGACGCTCGCCGCGAAGGAGTTGCCTGACGGTAAGGCGTTCTATCGCGCAAAGATCCGTGAATTCACCACCCTCGACATGGATCCGGCCGCCATTCATTCGTTGGGCGAAGCCGAAGTTGCGCGCCTGCACGGCGAAATGCTGAGGGCGATGAAGGACACGGGTTTTAAAGGGGATTTCCCGGCGTTCCTGCAGTTCCTACGCTCCGATCCGCAGTTCTACGCGAAGACGCCCGATGAGCTTCTGATGCACGCCGCGTGGATCGCCAAAGAGTTTGATGGCAAGGCAGAGCAGTATTTTGGACTTCTGCCGCGGGGGCGCTTTGCGATCAAGCCTGTGCCGGAGGACATCGCCCCGTTCTATACGGCAGGCCGCGGTGGACCGGGTGTCTACCTCGTCAACACGTACAACTTATCCACGCGGCCGCTCTACAACCTGACGGCACTCACGCTGCACGAATCAGCGCCAGGGCACGCATTTCAAATGTCGCTCGCGCTCGAGCACAAGGATCAGCCGAAGTTCCGCCAGCACACCTACATTTCCGCATATGGGGAGGGCTGGGCGCTGTACTGCGAGAAGCTGGGCCTTGAGATGGGTATGTATAAGACGCCCTACGATCGCTTTGGCATGCTGGGCTATCAGGTCTGGCGCGCCGCGCGGCTGGTGATCGATACCGGGATTCATTCGCAAGGCTGGACGCGGGATCGGGCGCTCGCCTACCTGCGCGACTATACGGCGCTTCCCGAGCACGAGATTGAAACTGAAGTCGATCGTTATATCGCCTGGCCTGCGCAGGCGTTGTCCTATTACTTGGGCGAGATGGCCATCGTCAAGGCACGGGCGCAAGCCGAAAGTACATTAGGCGCCGGCTTCAACATCCGCGCGTTCCACGATACCGTGCTTGAGCTGGGCTCGGTGCCCCTGCCAGTGCTGCAGGCGCGCATTGACCGCTTCATCGCCGAGGGCGGCAAGGGCCCGTATCCGGATCTTGAATAGTCCTAGGTTTGCGCTCACCGCGGACCGTCGTAGCCGTACGGGCGCACAACGACGTACGACGCTTCCGCGGCGACGAATGCACGCACGGGGCGGGCTGCCCGCGGCGACCACGCAGCCGCCCAAGGCGCAAGCGAAGCTTCACAGAATCAATAGCTTAATAGCGCTCTTCATGGATCAATTCTCCGTGTCTGTGCAGATTTAATCGCGTGAGGACCCATTCGGCTGACGATATCGACACAAGTCCTGCGACCTTTTGCCGCTCTCGCGCATCTATATAGACGGTGGCCAAGCTCGTTCAAATCGGGGTCGGGACGGATCTTGTGGCACAGGCGTGCCGCGGCGATCAGCATGCGCAGTCCGCGATCTACGCCACGGTCGCGCCGGCAACCTTTGCATTGGTCCAGCGCCTCGTCGGTAGCGGCGCGCACGCCGAGGACCTGTTTCAGGACACGATGATGACTTTTTATGAACGCCTCTCGAGCTATCGAGCTGAAGCGCCGCTCGGCGCCTGGTTGCGGCAGATTGCCGTCTCCAAGTGTCTGATGTATCTGCGCTCGCCGTGGCACCGCGCGCGTCTGCAACTCGACGCGGGATGGCAGGAGGGCTCGTTGCATGCCGACTTCAATCTTTCTTCTCAACCGGCAGCGACTGCGGAGAGCCTGGACGTCGAGCGCGCTCTTGCGAGCTTGTCGGTCACGGCGCGCGCGGTCGTGTGGCTCTTTGAAGTTGAAGGCTATTCGCATGATGAGATCGGGCGCGCCTTCGGGCGCACGGCGAGCTTCTCGAAGTCCCAGCTCGCGCGCGCTCATCGTCGATTGCGCGCATGGTTCGAGCCTTCTGTGGAACCTCCCGCATGCACTTCGATCTAGGGGGATCCGCCGGCGTGTCTGGGATAGGTCAGAAGCTGCGTGAGCTGCCGAGCGCGAGCGCGGCGCCCATCCGTTGGGATGAGTTTAAGCGGCGCCAACTGCTTAGGCGCAGCCGGGCCCGATCCGCGCAGCGGCGTCGAATCAAGCTTGCCGCAGCAGTCGCGACCGTCATGGTGGGCGCGATCGGCTCTTGGAGTCGCTTGCCGTCGCCCAAGACCATATTGGCTGAGCGCGCCACCGCGCCCGTGATGCCGACGGAATTACGTCTCGCGCCGGTCGCATGGGATGAGGCGGCAGCTCGCTCCGCCGCCTCGGAACGGTGGCTGGCCGCGTTGCCGGAGGAGCCGGTCATCGTGCGCGTCGGCACGCGTGCTGCAGTAACCAACCTCGAAGATCGCATTGCCTGGGTCGACGATACGCTCACCTCAATCCGTGCTGAGGGCGGTGAAGGAGCGCGCGCGTTCGCCCTTCAACATGAGCGCGATCGACTCATCAACTCGCTCGCTCAGGTGCGCTACGCCGAGACTCTGGCGGCCGATCTGCCGTAGTGCAATTTACTCAAAGCGGAGATCGTTACAGATGAATGCAAGATTTTGGGCTGCGATAGTTCTCGCCGCTTCCTTAGTGCCTAGCGCGGTGTTCGCCGCCGATGACAGCTCTCAAGATGAGGTCGAGGCGCAGCTCAAAGCTGCGCGGCAGAAGCTCGAAGAGGCCGCACACGAGGTCGCTGAGCTCTCGACACGCTTGGGCAAGCCGCTCGTCGACCGCTTGATGCTAATGGGCGAGGGGCCCGGCCACGCGGTTATCGGCGTACAGCTTGATGCAAAAGACTCCAAGGACGGTGCGCACGTTCGCGGTGTGAGTCCCGGGGGTCCCGCTGCTGATGCGGGGATCCGCGCAGGAGATGTGATCGTGAGCGTCAATGGCACCGATGTGAAAGTTGAGCATCCAGCGGCTGAGGTCGCGCGTCTGATGCGCAGCGTCGAGCCGAACAGTAAGGTCAAGATTCATGTGCTGCGCGACGGCAAGCCGGCTGACTTCGAGGTCACGGCGCGGCCTGTGGAGAACGCCTGGGACATGCCAGGCATGCCGCCGCGCCCGGATATGCCATCGCACCCGGGCATGCCATTTGACGGCTTTCCGCCTGGCTTCCCGGGAGGCATGCACGGCTCAGTGGCGGGGATGGAGCTTGCGACACTGACGCCGCAACTGGGTACGTACTTTGGAACCGACAAAGGCGTGCTCGTGCTGCGAGGAGCGCGCAACGCTGCCTTTGGCCTGCAGGACGGCGATGTGATTCTATCAATCGATGGCCGCGAGCCGACGAGCGGCTCCCACGCGACACGCATTCTGGCGTCCTACCAAGCAGGGGAGAAGGTCAAACTGCAGCTCATGCGCCAGCGCAAGAAAATGAATTTGGAGGCCCTAGTCCCTGAGCGGCATAGAAGCTCGCCGGAGCCTCTTGCTTTCGAGGACAGTGGAAAGCTCAGTAGCGTTTGCTCGCTCCAGCCTCGGCGCTGCGCAGCCATTCGACAAATTGAGGCACCCGCGCATCGCCCTCTGGAGGCGACCAGGGCGCAAACTGCGCCGCTGTTGTTTGGTCATACGGCCCTTCTTTGACCTCGAGGAATGCAGCGCCGTCGGCGCGCGCGATGAGTGTGTGCCAGATATCGCGCGGGGTTTCATAGCCTAAGTGCTCGCCGTCCTCACCCACGACGTAACGCGCGAGCACGCATCCGGAATCATCGAAGGTCACGACGTCAAACGTACCGCGCACGACCAACGCAAGTTCCGCTTTCGTCCGATGGCGATGCGGTCGGAAGTAGGACTGCCGGTTGGCGACGATGAAAAAGCGCTGCACCGGGTCATCGGGCGAGGCGTGCACGTTGTAGTTCGCTCGTCCGCGCGGGCTCGCGGCGGCCTTGGCGGCAAGCTCATCGAGGAGTGAGTTGGAGAAAAGCTTCATGGTTTTCCAGGAGTACGCTCTCACGAGCTCAACAGTAGCCTATATGCCGCTGTGAATTCTCGCGACTCCGAGAGGCTGCAAAACACTACGCGGCTTTCGGGTATGAGAGCGTGAGGCCCGCAATATCGCGCTCTGCGCTCGCAATCGCTTCGCGCTGCTTCTCCGGGCTAATGGCTACGCCCTCCGCGCGAACATAACTGACGTCGCTGATGCCGATAAAGTTGAGCACGGTACGCAGGTATGCTTCCTGGTGATCCATGGCCGCCTCATACGGCAGGCCGGCGTACATCCCGCCGCGCGATGAGACGATAATGACCTTCTTCGCACCGGCAAGGCCGACCGGCCCTTTCTCCGTGTAGCGGAACGTTCGTCCCGCCTGTACCACCCGATCGATCCACGCCTTCAACTGCGACGGGATGGAAAAGTTGAACATCGGCGCACCGATGACGACGACATCCGCCGCCAGAAATTCGCGCAACAGCTCCTCGGTCTGCGCGGCTTCCTCACGCACGGTGGCGTTGTCCGGCGGCACGCTGCCAGCCGTCGGGCGCAGAACCTGAAGGAGCTCGCCCCCCAGGTGCGCGACCGGGGTTGCGATCAAGTCACGATGCGAAATGAGGGCCTCGGGGTTCTCGGCTTGCAGGTGCTTGATGACACTGGCAGTGAGCTTGCGCGATATCGAGTTCTTGCCCAGTGGGCTCGCATCGATGTGCAGGATTCTGGTCATGGTCTCCTTCCTTTCCCCGGATCAGTGATAGCGGGTACAAGGACTATATTCATGCAATGGTGGATCCGAAAGTCGCCAAAATGCAATAGACTATCCTGTATATAGAACAATACTGAGGTCGTTGCTATGCAGGACTTAAACGCCATGCTGCTCTTTGCCAAAGTCGTCGAACACGGCAGCTATAGCGCCGCAGCCCGTGCAACGGGGCTGCAGACCTCGAAGCTAAGCCGCCGCATCGCGGAGCTTGAGCGTCAGCTCGGCGTGCGTCTCCTGCAGCGCAGCACGCGCAAGGTCTCGGTGACCGAGGTGGGTCAGTCGTACTACCTGCACTGCGCCGCATTAGAGGCGGAGGCGAGCGCCGCCCAGGAAACGATAGACCGCACGCGATCGACCCCTCAGGGTCTGGTGCGCATGTCCTGTCCGATCAGCCTCATCCAAGGCGCGGTCGGCGCAATTGTTGCGCGGTTTCTTGTTCGGCAGCCGCTCGTGCGCGTTTACGTCGACATGACCAATCGTCGCGTCGACGTTGTCGAAGAGGGTATCGACATTGCGCTACGCGTGCGCACGCCGCCGCTTGAGACCTCGGATCTGGCCATGCGCAAGATTGCTGACAGCGCCGCAATGCTGGTGGCGAGCCGCGCGTTTCTCGATCGGCACGGCCGGCCCGCGCATCCGAGTGAGCTTGCGCGTGTTCCGACACTCGCCATGACCACCGCTGGCGACAAATATACCTGGCACTTTCGCGAGAAGGATTGCACGCCGATTGCCGTAACACACATTCCGCGCCTCATGACCGACAGCTTCGAAGCGCTGCGCGAAGCGGCGACAGCCGGCGTTGGCGTCGCCTACCTGCCGCAGTTTGTCGTACAGGAGAGTCTCAATGCGGGAGCGCTTGAACGGGTGCTGCCGGAATTTAGTTTGCCGCCTGGATTGCTGCATGCGGTTTTCCCGTCGCGACGTGGCATGGTTCCAGCCGTGCGTGCGCTCATTGATGCGTTGGCAGAAGGGCTCAAGGACCCCGCGGTCGCATGAAGCAAGGACGAAAGGCAGGCCGCCTTCGCTCGTGCCATCAATCAGGTGAATTAAATCGCTACTTGGCGCGCGTGTGTTGTCATCGGGGATGAGCTGCAGACGCCGCCGCAGCGCCGAAAACATCGGCTAAGGATTGGCGCTAGCGGCAGTCGCTGGGGTCACGCGCCAAACCGTCTTGCCTACATCATCGACGACCAGGAGTGCGCCGGTTTTATCGATCGCCACGCCTACGGGTCTTCCGAACGCTTCCCCATTGGCACTTAGGAAGCCCGTCAGCACATCGATGGGGTCACCGGTGGGCTTGCCATTTTCGAACGGCACGAAAATCACCTTGTAGCCGCTGCGCGGTCGTCGGTTCCACGAGCCGTGCTGACCTATGAACATGCCCGTGTGAAACGCCGGCAGCAATAGGCTCGATTCCGAATACGCAAGTCCTAAAGATGCGGTATGCGATCCGAGCGCGTAGTCGGGCACAATTGCTTTCGCAACCAGATCCGGGCGTTTTTCTGTGACGCGCTCGTCAAGGTGCTGTCCGTAGTAGCTAAATGGAAAGCCGTAGAAGGCGCCATCTTGCACAGAAGTCATGTAATCAGGGACGAGGTCGCTGCCAAGCTCATCGCGCTCATTGACGACGGTCCAGAGCGCGCCGGTGTGCGGCTCCCAGGCAAGTCCATTGGGATTGCGCAGGCCAGACGCGAAGATCCGGTGGCTGCTGTCCGCGAGGTTCACCTCCCAAACGGCGGCGCGGTCGGCTTCCTTGGCTATGCCGTTTTCGCCTGCATTGCTGTTTGATCCTACGGTGACGTAGAGATGGGAGCCATCGGCGCTTGCGGTGAGGTTCTTGGTCCAATGATGGTTGATGAGGCCGGCCGGCAGGTCGACCACCTTCGAGCCTTGCTCTGCTATATGTGTTTCGCCTGCGACATAAGGAAAGCGCACCACCGCATCGGTATTGGCGACATAGAACTGGTCACCCACGAGCGTCATGCCGAAGGGCGAGTTGAGGCCTTCTAGAAAGACCGTGCGTGTCACGGCGACACCATGCCCATCGGCATCGCGCAGCAGCGTGATGCGATTGGCGCTCGCCTCGCCCGAGCCCGCTCGTTTCATCACCCGCTTCATGATCCAGCCTTTGATGCCTTTACGGTCTTCGGGCTTGGGCGGAGCATCGGTCTCGGCAACCAATACGTCGCCGTTAGGCAGGACGTAAAGCCAGCGCGGATGCTCAAGCTTGTCGGCGAATGCGTGCACGACGTTCCCGGATGATGCAACGGGCGTTGCGCCCTCGGGCCAACCCTTTGCCGGAGCGATATTCATCGTGGGGATGAGCGAGGAGTGCGGCGCGGGCAGAGTCGGATGCGGGCCGAAGCCCGCGGAGTCGGGCAGGTGCGCCGCTTCGTGACAGGCTGTGCAAGCCACCGCCAGGACGGCCAGCATGATCGAAATTTTTGCAGGCATGGAATTCAAGACTCGCTCCGTCGAAGTGATTAGTCCTGGGGCGCGTTACAAGGGCAAGTTTTGTGCCTGATTGCTGTGCCGCTCCCGCCGTTCGCAAAATCTCTGGTATTATTAAACCATATGGTTTAATGAGCACTGGGCGTGAAAAGGTTGCAGCGATGACAATGCCGAATCTTCCCACGGTGCGCGTGCTGCGCCACTTCAGTGCCTCCGCCGAGCGTCTGTTCGATGCGTGGCTAGATCCGAAGAAGGCGGGCCGCTGGCTCTTCGCTACGGCGAGCGGGCAAATGGTTCGCGTCGAGATCGACGCGCGCGTCGGAGGCCGTTTCGTATTCGTCGATCGGCGCAACGGCGAGAATGTCGAGCACAGCGGAGAATATCTCGAGCTCGATCGGCCGAAGCGATTGGTCTTCAGGTTTGCGGTGCCGAAATACTCATCCTTTATACACGCGTCGCGATAGATATTGTGCGGGCGGGCTCGGGGTGCGAGCTCACCCTTGTGCATGAAGGAGTCCTGCTCGAGTACGGGGCGCAGACTCAAAGCGGCTGGAAGAGGATTCTCGATGCGTTGGCCGCGAGCCTCGAGTAGGCGACGCGCAGCTCGCCTGACAGGCTCACGCGACCGGCTGGACGCCAATGAGCCACAAATGCAGTCGCCAAACAAAGAGAATATAGAGCGCAAGGCCGCCGCCGACCGCGATCGTGTCATTGAACCTCGATGCCGGAAGTGTGTGCATGGGCGCGGGCACACGGCGTTGCAACGAAATCCAGTCGGCGAGGGCCCAAGCCAGAAATGATCCAAAGAGAAATACTGCGGCAAGCGATCCGTTAGAGAGTAGATGTGCGGTCGCCCAAAGTTGAGTTGCGGCGAGCAGCGGATGGCGCGTCGCGGTCTTGATTTTGCCGGGCAGGTAGGCGGCGAGTGCTAGCGGGAAGACCGGCAACATCAGTACGAAAGTGGCGGACCTCAACCAGAAAGGCGGCGCATAGACAATTATCGGTGAGTGGCGGGCGAGGCTGTATCCCCAGACGAGCGCCGCGAATCCGCCTATGGCGATCAGCGCGTACAGGCCTTTCCACTGCAAAGCACCCACGAGCAGCACCATGCGGTCGCGCCAAAAAGGCGCGGCGATTGACACGGAATGCGCCGCGAAGAACAGCGCAAGACCAGCTATTAGCACAAGCATGGCGACGTCCTTATGCACGCACTCAAGCGGCGCATGCTTCCATGAATTCGATGCGGTTGCCAAACGGATCATCAACGTGCATACGGACGTAGCCTTCAATAGGTGCGTCTTCGCGCACTTTATACCCAAGCGCCGTCAATTTGGCGGCGAGCGACCGCAGGTCAACGACTACAAATGCAGGATGCGCTTTTTGAGCCGCATGGAAATTAGCGTCGGCGCCCAGGTGCACCTTGAGGTTCCCGCGCGCGAACCAGCATCCTCCGCGCTTGGCCATGTGTGCCGGCTTCGGTACCTCCGGAATCCCCAGAACGCCGTGATAGAACGCGCGGGCGCGATCTTCGGCGTCCACAGGCATCGCGAGCTGTACATGATCAATCCGTTCGATCAGCATGCGCAGGGGTGCCGGTCATTATGCGGCGGTGCCGGCATTGTTCGCGCTGCGAGCGTAGGCGAGAACGTGTTCATTAGCGCTTGGCTCCTGCGGCCTTTACGCGAGCTGACACGGTGCGCTCTTCGGCGCGCAACAGTTCGTCGAGCCCGTCGAGCCGATCGTTCCAAAAGTGCTCATAAAAGCGCAGCCACTCATCCGCGGTCGCAAGCACTGCGGGCTCGATGCGGCAAATATGCGCCCGGCCCTCAATGCGGCGACGCACGAGGCCCGCCCTTTCCAGCACCTTGACGTGTTTCGACGCGGCAGCAAACGACATGCGGTGCGGCGCTGCAAGTGCACCGATATTGTGCTCGCCGGATGCGAGACTGCGCAGCATCGCGCGCCGCGTCCGATCGGAGAGAGCGTGAAACACGCTGTCGAGCGCGCCGCGGCGTTCTTCAACCATGCGGTCAAGACTACGTCGGCGCCGCGCGAAAGGTCAACCACGTGGTTTAATGGTCGGGAGCGATCGATGCTACGAGGCGCCCATGGCCCGGCTCGCGAGCCCTGATGGGAAAGGAATCCACACGAAGTGGCGCGTCGATGCAGAACGGCACTTTTGCAAGTGTCACAGGAGATGCGGCAGCGAGCGCGGCGAGATTTTGTGAGCAGCGCGTTAATCTTCAATGATTGAACAAGCGTAGCAGGAGACTGGTGAACACCGCGTCGCTTCTTTGGGGCCTGCTCTTCGGTTCAATTGGCCTTGGCTTCTTTGTCTACGGCAAAAGACAGAAGGCGGTAGTTCCGCTTGTCTGCGGCCTCGTTCTCATCATATTTCCGTATTTCATTTCGAACACGATACTGCTCGTCGCCATCGGGGTTGCACTCGTGGCGGTGCCGTATTTCTTCCGCTACTGAGTGAAGCAGGGAGGTCGCCGGACGCCCTCACAAATTGCGCTTTGCAATCCCTGCGAACTTGCGATTGGCCGATGCACGGCAAAACGCGACAGTGGTGCCGAGAACGTTTCTGCAGCAGCTAAGCGCTGCACGCGCAAGCACTTCGCGATCGGTAGCGAGCCGCGCAGCAGGGGCCGGCGCGGCGCAAACTGCCGAAATCCGACTTCAAAGCCAGGCGGGCGAGACCCAATTCGTTGAGTCCAAATCCAGCGAGAGCAGCCGACTTTGCGGGCAATTCTCAGCCGTCTGTTTATACCAGTGATCCCGATGGCACCAATCTGCGCGCCCGCGGGGAAATGCTAAAGCGAGGATTCTGAGGCGCTGGCGTGCATGAACATTGGGAATCTGTATTGGCGTGGAATCTGCGGGTTGCCTTAGGATGTAACGTGTTTCAAAACGGTGGTTCGACTCACCTTACCGGATCGGAGAAAGCCCATGAAGAGAATTCAAAAGCTGGCACTTCTCGCCGCCTCTGTCGGCTGCATCGCCGCCTTCGTTGGCGGTGCATTAGCCGCTCCAGCTGCACCGCACGCAAAAATCAGCATGGATCAGGCGCGCACCAAAGCGCTCAAGGTAGTGCCGGGCAACGTCATCGACGCTGAGCTCGAAAAGGAAAATGGCGCTTGGCGTTATTCGTTCGATATCAAACTCAACGGCGAAATGCACGAGGTCGGAATCGACGCCGACAGCGGTAAAATCGTTGAAAATGCGTTGACTATTCCCTCGAAGCATGATTAACGGCTTGCAAGCATGCCTATGCTGACCGGAATTCTGGTAGCTGAGGATGACGCGGAAACGGCCGAGTTCATCAGCGTCGGGCTTGACGCGCTCGGTCAGCGGAGCGTCCGCGCGGCGACCGGTGAGGATGCGCTTTGTCTTGCGATGACTGAACAATTCAACGTCATCGTGCTCGACCGTATGTTGCCGGGACTCGATGGAGTAAGCGTACTGCGCCGGTTGCGCGCTGCGAAGATTCAGACGCCAGTACTTTTGTTGACCGCCCTCGGTCGAATTGAAGATCGCGTAGAAGGGCTCGAAGCCGGCGCCGATGACTACCTGGTAAAGCCGTTCGCCCTTTCCGAACTCGCCGCTAGGCTCAATGCGCTCATGCGGCGGGTTCCAGAAGCGCACGCCGTAACGCGAATCGAGGTTGGAACCACTTCGATCGACCTGCTCAAGCGGCAGGTGTATCGGTGCTCACGGCCGATTACGTTGCAGCCACGCGAGTTTCGACTGCTCGAGGAACTGATGCGCAACGCCGGTCGCGTCATCACGCGAACAATGTTGCTCGAGCGCGTGTGGGATTTCCATTTCGATCCGCAAACTAACATTGTCGAGACGCATATGAGCCGCCTGCGCGCAAAGCTCAACGAGGTTTGCGCCAATGATGCCATTGAGACGGTGCGTGGAGTTGGCTACAGAATGCGCCGTGATGCGTAGCCGGCGTGACAGTGCAGCGTATCGAATCGCGTTCACGTATTCCGCCGCTTTTGCACTCGCAACAATTGCGCTGGGTTCGTTTGTTTATTTCACCGCGAACGCAGCGTTCATGCGGCAACTCGATGCACGCATCGAGGCCGAGTCAAACGAGCTTGTTGCCGATTATCGCGCTGAGGGCCCCGGCGAGTTGCGGGAAACTATCGCGACGCGCGAGGGCGGAAACGTTAAAAACAGACTCGGGTATGCCGTTTTTGATTTGCACGGTAACCGCGTAGCCGGAGTGCTGGTCACGCCGCGGCCAGAGGTGGGCTGGCAGCGAATCAGCTTCTTCGATGCGCGCGAAGGCGTGGAACGAGCACGGGCGCTGGCGGTCGACCTTTCGGACGGAACGCGCTTGGTCGTGGCAGCGGATAGCGAAGCGCTCGAACATATCGATCGGACGATTCTGGCGCTGTTCGCCGTCGCGTTATTCGTCGTCATCGCTCTGGGCGTCGTGGGTGCACTAATCCTGGGCGGCTATTTGCGTGCGAAAATCGGGCGTATCGGGGCGACCGCCGAAGCGATCATATCGGGTGACTTGCTGCAGCGGATGCCTATCGGGACCCGGAACGACGAGTTTGATCAGCTGTCGCGCACGCTCAACCGCATGCTCGACCAAATCGCCGCGTTACTCGACAATCTGCGGCAGGTCTCGAGCGACCTCGCCCACGACTTACGGACACCGCTCGCGAGGCTTCGCAACCAACTCGATCGGGCTCTTTCCGGTCCGGAAGATGCACGTGCGCAACGCGCCGCGCTGCAATCGGCGATCGAACGGAGCGATGAGGTGCTTGCCCTGTTCGCCGCCATTCTTCGTATCTCTGAAATAGAGGGCGGAGGCGTTCGACGATCCTTCGCTCGCGTGGATCTCACGGCACTGGTAACTGAACTTTGCGAGATGTACGTCCCAGCCATCGATGATAACGGTAGGCAGTTCAGCTGGACCGTTCAGCCGAATATCGCCATTGAGGGCGACCGAGAACTCGTTGCGCAAGCGATTATCAACTTGGTCAACAATGCGCAAGTCCATACTCCCAGGCATTCCGCAGTCCACGTGCAGTTGACCGCGGAGGACCGCGATGCGCGACTCGCAGTCAGCGACAATGGACCGGGTGTGCCCGCCAAGGACCGCGAGCGAATCGTCAAACGATTCACACGGCTTGAAAGCAGCCGTTCGACACCCGGTCACGGTCTCGGTCTCAACATGGTTGCGGCGATCGCGTCGGTGCATCGCGCCCGACTGCTTATTGGTGATAACGCACCAGGTCTAATCGTTACACTTATTTTCCCGCGAGTCGATGCATGAATAGGTCGACATTGTGGATTGCAGGCGCGTTTATGCTGAACGCGTGCGCCATCTACCGATCCCAGCCCCTCGAATCTCAACCGGAGATACTCGCGGCTCCGGTTGCCGCGGTGCTCGCTCGGGATTCCGCTCGAATCGAGCGTCCTTATCTGCAGCCTATCACGCTCGATCTGGCGCAGCCGCTCGACTGCGACGGTGTCGCGGTACTTGCCGTGATCGCAAATCCCGATCTAAAGGCGATCCGGCTTCGCGCCAAAGTTGCCGCCGCGCAATCGTTTGCGGCGCGGCTGTTGCCGGATCCTACGTTTAGTCTGGGCAGAGACTATCTCCTTTCCGGGCCTGATCGGCTGGACAACATCGCTGCTGCCCTGGGGCTCGACATCCACGCGCTGATCACGCGATCCGTGGTCCGCGAAAAGGCCCGTGCCGACGAGACGCAAGTCCGACTCGATCTGGCCTGGGCGGAATGGCAGACCGCCGGGCAGGCACGCATTGGCGCAGTCAATGTGATGAGTCTCGAACAAACTGCTGTGCTCGACAAAGCTAGCAGCGACGCTACCCAGTCACTCTTGGACGTGACGCTGCGCGCGGCCGCCCGTGGCGACATCAGCGCCGATCAGGTACAGGCAGCACGCACGGCGGCATTCGACTCGGCCGAACGCAACCGCACGAGCGAACGCGCCTTGGCCGCCGCGCGCTTCGATCTTACTAAGCTCGTCGGGCTTGCTCCGGGCACGGCACTTCAGCTACGTCCGAACGCGCTCCCCGATGCGCCGCTCGATGCTGCGCAGTTATTTGCGCTAGCCCAAACTCAGCGCGCCGACCTCCAAGCGCTCAGAGCGGGCTACGCATCGCAGGAAGCGCTGGTGCACAAAGCGGTGCTCGATCAGTTTCCGAAGCTCGACCTGACGATCAACGCATCGCGCGATACCAGCGGAAATAAGCTGCTGGGTCCCGCTGTCGGCTTCACCCTGCCGCTGTGGAATCGCAACCGCGGCGGCATAGCGCTCGAGCGCGCCACGCGGGACGCACTCAAGGCTGAATATGAGGTTCGCCTGTTCGAGGCACGTGCCGAAATTGCCGCGGCGGTCGGCGGGATCGACGTTGCGCGCCGGCAGCGCAGCGATATTTTGTCGGGACTTCCGGTGCTCGAGCGTTTCGTCGAAGCGAGCACGCATGCGGCACGCCGGGGTGACCTCTCGCCCGCTAGCGCCGCGACGGCCGCACAGGCGTTGCGAGACAAGCAGACGCAACTTGCGCGCAGCGCACAAGATATCCAAGCGCAGTGGATCGCACTGGAATTGCTGACCGGTTCCCCGCTGGAAGGATTGAAAAGATGATCAGGAATGCGGCTATCGCGATCGGTTTGTTGCTGTCAGCGTGTTCAGGCTCCTCGAACGATGAGCAGTTGGCTGCGCCGGTCGCTCGGGTCGCGCTCGGCCAAGCGGAAAAAGGCGCAATTGCGCAGACCGTGACTCTGTATGGGGTGGTTGAAATCAATCCTGCGGGCCGTCGGGTGCTGGTGGCGCCGGCTGAAGCGGTCGTCGTGAGTATCGACGCGCCGGTTGGAACCCGAGTGCGGCGCGGTGAAGTCGTCGCTCGGCTCACGCAGAGTCCAGCGACACGGCTCGATCTTGCCAAAGCGACTTCCGATGCGCGCGCCGCCGATGAGGCCTATTCACGCGCGCGGCGATTACGCGCCGACGGACTGGTCGGCAATTCCGAGCTCGAAACCGCTCATGCGGCTGCGCTGAGCGCCGATGCGAGTCGCGATAGCCTTATCGGCCGCAGCGAATCCTTAGGCTTGCGAGCGCCCGCGTCCGGCTACGTTGAAACGATTGGTGCAAGCCCCGGAGACGTTCTCGCCGCCGGGAGCGCGGTCGCGAGCATCGCTCAAGTGGGCGACGTGCGCGCGCACTTCGGCATCGACTCGGCCCTTGCACGCCGAGTCGGGCCGGGCGCCAGTCTCATGCTCGCACCGTCGGCGGGAGGGGCACCGATCAGCAGCCAGATTCTGTCGGTCAGCCCGATCGTGGACGCCCAAACCAAACTGGCCTCGGTTTTCGCGAGCATTCCCCTAAACGCCGGTCTTAACGCCGGTGTTCCGCTGACGGCTTCGCTGGCGCTGAACTCCGCCAACGATACGCTGACGATTCCGTATTCCGCAGTGCTCGACGATGGCGGCCAGCCGTTCGTGTTCGTCGTTGTGGGCGATGTTGCGCATCGGCGCGATGTCGTCATCGGAGCTGCCGGCCGTGACCGGGTCGCGATCGACAAGGGGCTGAATCCTGGTGATCAGGTCGTCACGCAGGGCGGAACCGCGGTCGATGACGGCATGAAGGTCAGGGTCAAATGACTGGCGCTCTCGCCAGACATGCGCGTGCGATCTGGTTTGGGGTGCTGCTGCTAACGTGCGGTGGCCTCGCCGGTGCGCTGAAGCTTCCCGTCAGTCTCTTCCCCCAGATCGACTATCCGCGCGTCCTCGTCGCGATCGATGCCGGCGATCGCGACGCGGACCAGATGGCGGCACAGATCACCCGGCCCATTGAGATCGCTCTGCGTGCTGTCCCCGGCGTTACCCGAATTCGCTCAACTACCAGTCGGGGCACGGCCGAGGTTGCACTCAATTTTTACTGGGGCCAGGACATGGTCGCTGCGACACTCGCGACCCAGGCAGCGCTGGCAACGATCCTGCCCGACGAACCCCCCGGCACACGTTTCGATGTTCGACGTTCCGATCCGACGATCTTCCCCGTGCTGGGGATCGCGCTGACCTCCAACACGCTTGACCAGGAAGCGCTGCGCCAGATCGCTGAGCTGAAGGTCCGCCCGGCTCTGACCGCTGTTGCAGGCGTGGCGGGAGTCGACTTGCTCGGCGGTAGCCCGCGTGAATTCGAGGTCGATGTCGATCCCGGCCGAGCTGCCGCGTTGGGTCTCAGTTTGAGCGACGTCGCTTCCGCTCTTGGCAAGTCGAACGAAGTGCGGGGCCTCGGCCGGTTCGAAGACCGTCACCGGCTCTATCTGGTCCTGGTCGAGAACCGTATCACATCGGTCGCGGACGTCGAAGCGACCCCTGTCAAAGCCGGCGACAAAGCCGGCGGGGGCGTCGTGACGCTCGGTGAGATAGCAACGGTCCATCCATCCGTGAAACCTGCTTTCGTTCGCGTGACCTCGAACGGCAAGGATGCGGTGCTCGTCAATATTCGCCAGGCGCTGGCGGGCGATACGGTCAAGATCGTAAAGGACGTCGATGCGCGCCTGAAGGAAGTGGGACTGCCGCCGAGCGTGATTGTCACGCGATTCTATGACCAGTCCGAACTCGTCACCGGCGCGGCGATTGCCGTGCGCGACGCCATTCTTCTGGGTGCCGTGCTGGCGGGAATCGTTTTATTTGTGTTCCTGAGATCGGGCAGATTGATGTTGATCACGGGACTGATGTTGCCCGCGGTGCTCGCCGCGACGTGCCTGATGCTGTTCGCGCTCGGCATGAGCTTCAACATGATGACATTGGGCGGAATGGCGGCGGCGGTTGGTCTGATCGTCGACGATGCCGTCGTGATGCTTGAACACATCATGCGGCGCATTCAGGAAGGTGCGGCCAAGGGGCCGGAGAGCCTGCTTGCAGCTGCCGCCCAGATGGGCCGCCCGCTGCTTGGATCCACGCTTGCGACTATCGTCGTTTTCCTGCCGCTCGCGTTCATCAGCGGGGTTACCGGCGGCTTTTTCAAGGCGCTCGCCGTGACGATGGTCGCGGCGTTGGGCGTTTCATTGCTTTATGCGCGCTTCGCGATTCCCCTGATGGCCGCGTATTGGCTGCGCGAAACGGATGCCGCAGCCGCTGAGCGCGCCGGTGGTTTACTCGCATGGCTCGGTAAGGGATATCAGCGCGCAGGCGACGGAGTATTCGCGCGGCCGGCATTGTTCGTCGCAATTTTGAGCATCGGGCTGGCGCTGGCCGGATACCTTGCCTGGTCGAAGGTGCCCTCGGGATTCATGCCGGCGATGGACGAAGGCGGCTTCATCCTGGATTACAAGGCTCAGCCTGGCGCTGCCCTCAGCGATACTGATCGCATCCTGCGGCAGGTCGAAAAAATCATCGTGGCAACGCCGGAGGTCTCCAGCTATTCGCGGCGCACGGGCGTGCAGCTTGGGGGTGGGTTGACCGAGGCCGATGAGGGCGATTATTTCATTCGACTCAAAGGCGGAGCGCGCCGCGCGAGCGACAAGGTCATGGCCGATATCCGGCGAAAAGTCCAGACGGATGTACCCGGCATCTCGGTGGAGACGGCACAGTTGATGGAGGACTTGATTGGCGATCTGACCGCGGTGCCGCAACCGATCGAGGTCAAATTATTCGGCGATCACCCCAAGGCGCTACAGGATGCGGCGAAACGCGTCGGCGATGTAATCGGCAAGATAAAAGGGGTCGTCGAGGTCGTCGATGGCCTGCGCGTGGCCGGCGATGCGATCAGCATCGTCGTCAACCCGGGTGCGGCAGCACAGCAAGGTTTGGACCCGGCTGCCGTTTCATCGCAGCTTGAAGCGTTGATCGGCGGCGTCGATGCGACACAGATTCGCTTCGGTGCGCAGCTCATCGGCGTCAGGGTTCGCGGACCTGCCGATAGCCGATCGCGCGCCTCGCAGATCGAATATCTCCTGCTGACGGCGCCCGATGGGCACACGGTGCGTGTTGGCCAGATCGCAAAGGTGAACGTGGTTGGGGGTCAAACACAGATCACGCGGGAGGATCTTGCGCCGTTCATCGGCGTCACGGCGCGCCTCGAGGGGCGTGATCTTGGCTCGACCATGCAGGACGTTCGCTCGACTGTTGCGGCGTTGCATCTGCCGTCTTCGCTCCGGATCGACTATGGCGGCTTATACGCCCAGCAACAAAAGAGTTTTGCGGATTTGTCCGTGGTGTTTGCCGCTGCGCTACTACTTTCGGCGCTTTTGCTGACTATCCTATTCGAACGGATAACCTGGACACTTGCCGCGATCGCCACGGTGCTCCTCTCGGCGGCCTCTGTGCTTTGCGGGTTGTGGATTACGGGGATCGAACTGGACATATCCGCGCTCATGGGATTGACCATGGTTGTCGGCATGGTGACCGAATTGGCTATTTTCTATCTGGCGGAGATTGACACGAGTCGGGAAAGCGATCTTGACGCGCTGCGCGCTGCAGGCACCACACGTCTGCGGCCAATCCTGATGTCCGCTCTCATCGCGGTTCTGACGTTGAGCCCACTTGCGCTCGGTTTGAGCCGCGGCGCAGGTCTGCAGCAACCGTTGGCCACAGCGATCATCTTCGGGCTCGTCGCAGCGGTTCCGTTGGTATTGTTATTTCTCCCCGCCTTGATTCGAGT
>DAITPA010000002.1:0-59388 GCA_036833805.1 Steroidobacteraceae bacterium
CGATGAACTGAAACGCCGCCGTGCTGGTGTCGAAGCCTGCGACGAGCGGCAGCGCCAGAAGAAAGGTGACGACCGCGGCGCCGAGCGCGACCCAGCTCGCCAGCACAAGTCGCAGATCACCGAGCGCAAGCACAACGAGACCCGCGGCAATGGGCAGCCACACGAGCACCGACAGGGCAAATCCATGCATCGGCGGACTCACCTCGATTTCTCGAGAAACCAGCCCAAAAGCACGGCGAGTCCAATGATCATCCAGAACGCATAGGAGTAGAGATAGCCACTCTGCACGCGCCGGATGAGCCGCCCCGCCCTGCCAATCGTCGCCGCGGTACCGTCGACCAGTGCGCCGTCAATAACGGCCTGATCCCCGCCGTGCCACAAACTGCGCCCCAGAAGCAGCGCCGCGGGTGCGAGAATCTTCTCGTTGAACCAGTCAAAATAGTATTTCTTAATGAGGAGGTCGCGCAGGCCGCGGAACCGATGCGCAGCAGCGTCAGCAAGCTGCGGGCGCTTCAAGAAGAAGAGCCAAGCCGCAAATGCTCCGGCAAGAGCCAGCATAAACGTCGGTGTCGTGAAGCCGTGGAGTGCGAACGCTACGGGCCCATGAAACTCACGCGCGAGCTCGCCCATGACGGCGTTCTTCTCAAGCACGCGGATCGAGTCGCCGAAATAGTCGCCATAGAGCATCGTGCCGACCGTCATGAAGCCGATGACAACGGAGGGGATCGCAAGCGCAATGAGCGGCAGGGTGACGACTGCGGGACTCTCGTGTGGATCGGAGTGCATGGCGTGCTCGCCGTCCGCCCCGTGACCCGGCGCATCGCGATGCTCGCCATCGTGATGCGGAACTTGCCGGAAGCGCTCGGCACCGTGGAATGTCAGGAACAGCATGCGAAACGTGTAGAGCGCTGTGACAAACACGCCGCCCAGCACGCAGAAATAGGCGTAGCCCGAGCCCCAGCGGTGCGAGGCGCCGACCGCCTCGATGATGGTGTCCTTCGAATAGAACCCTGAGAAGAACGGTGTGCCGATGAGCGCAAGCGCTCCGATCCACGACGTGATCGCGGTGATGGGCATGTACTTCGCAAGGCCACCCATCTTTCGCATGTCCTGCTCGTGATGCATACCGATGATCACCGAGCCGGCGGCGAGGAACAGGAGCGCCTTGAAGAACGCGTGCGTCATGAGGTGGAACATCGCGGCACTGTAGGCCGACACGCCGAGCGCCACCGTCATGTACCCAAGCTGCGAGAGCGTCGAATAGGCGATGACGCGCTTGATGTCGTTGTTCACGATCCCGAGCAATCCCATGAAGAACGCCGTGGTCGCCCCGATGACGAGCACGAACGACAGCGCCGTGTCCGAATACTCAAATAATGGCGACATGCGCGCGACCATGAAGATTCCGGCGGTCACCATGGTCGCGGCATGGATGAGCGCAGAGATGGGGGTCGGACCTTCCATCGAATCGGGCAGCCATACGTGCAGCGGCACCTGCGCCGACTTTCCCATCGCGCCGATGAACAGGCAGATGCAGATGAGCGTCAGCGCCGGCGCGCTCGCGGTAGCCGAAAGCGGCAGCATCTGTTGCGCAATATGCGGCGCGGCAGAGAACGCGTCGCTGTAGTGCAGCGAGCCCGTGTAGTAGAGCACGCCCGCTATACCTAAGAGAAAGCCGAAATCGCCGACGCGGTTCACGAGGAAGGCCTTCAAATTCGCGGCAATCGCGCTTGGCCGCGTGTACCAGAACCCGATGAGGAGATAGGAAACCAAGCCGACCGCTTCCCAGCCGAAGAACAGCTGCATGAAGTTGTTCGCCATCACCAGCATCAGCATCGAGAAGGTGAAGAGCGCGATGTAGCTGAAGAACCGCTGATAGCCTGGATCATCGCGCATATAGCCAACGGTATAGACGTGCACGCACAGCGACACGAAGGTCACCACCGCCATCATGAGCGCGCTCAAGCGATCGACGAGAAAGCCGACCTGCATGGAGACACTGTCGCTGACGAGCCAGGTATAGACCGCGGCATCAAAGGTGGGCACCCCCAGCCAATAGATCTGCCAGAGAATATGCAGCGAAAGCGCGCAGGCGAGCGCAACAGCGCCAATCGCGACGCTGTGCGACGCGACACGCCCGATACGATTTCCCAAAAGCCCCGCAATGATCGCCGCCGCGAGCGGCAGGAGCACGATGGCGAGGAGCACTTGCGGGTTCATGCGCGCCTCACCCTTTAAGCGTGTCGAGATCTTCGACATTGATGGTGCGGCGCTCGCGAAACAGCACGACCAATATCGCAAGACCGATGGCCGACTCGGCGGCCGCGACCGTGAGCACGAAGAACACGAAGATCTGGCCGCTCAAGTCTCCGAGGTAGCGCGAGAAGGCGATGAAGTTGAAGTTCGCCGCGAGCAGCAGCAGCTCGACGCACATGAGAAGCAGAATGACGTTCTTGCGATTGATGAACACTCCTGCGACCGCCAGCGCAAAGAGGATCCCCGAGAGCGTCAAGAGCTGGGAGAGCGTGATCATGTGCGCTTGGCCGTCATGGATTTCACCAGGCGTACGCGATCGACACTGCGCACGCCGACCTGGCGGCTGATGTCCTGATGCTTCAAGCCCCTGCGGCGCCGCGTCGTGAGCGCGATCGCCGCCACGATCGCAACCAATAGCACGATCGCGGCGAGCTCGAAGGGATAGGCGTATTGCGTGTAGAGCACGCGTCCCAGCTCCTGTGTGTTGCTGTACGAAGCCGGGAGCGGCACGGCGCTGCGCGTGATGTCGACGCCAAAACTGCGCGCTGTCACGACGCCTACGATTTCCACGATGACGACCGCTGCCGTGATCCAGCCGAGCCACGCGTACCGGGTGAAGCCCTGGCGGTGCTCCTCGGCTTTGATGTCGAGCATCATGACGACGAACAGGAACAGCACCATCACCGCGCCCACATAGACCAAGACGAGCACGATGGCGAGGAACTCAGCCTCGAGGAGGAGCCAGATGGCGGCACTGGTGACGAAGCTTAAGACCAGAAAGAGCGCCGCATGCACGGGGTTGCGCGCGATGATCACGCCCAATGCGGCAGCGATCAGGAGCGTCGCAAACCCGTAGAACAGGATCTCAACCAGCATGCGGTGCTTCTCCCCTATCCCCGGCGCGTCAGCGGTACGGCGCGTCCGCCGCCTTGTCCGCCGCGATCACGGTCTCATAGCGATCACCGACCGCGAGGAGCTTGTCCTTGTTCATGATGTTCTCGCCGCGGTGCTCCATGTGGTACTCGTGAATGCGCGTCAGCACAATGGCATCAACCGGACAGGCTTCTTCGCAGAAGCCGCAGTAGATGCACTTGAAAAGGTCGATGTCGTAACGGGTCGTGCGCCGCGTGCCATTCGGCGCCACGTCCGAATCAATCGTGATACACACCGCCGGACACACCGCCTCACAGAGCTTGCAGGCAATGCAGCGCTCCTCGCCGTTCGGATAACGCCGCAGTGCATGCAAGCCGCGAAAGCGCGGCGACTGCGGCGTCTTCTCTTCAGGATAATTCAATGTGAACTTCTTGCTGAAGAGCGTGCGCCGCGTGAGCCACAGGCCTTTAGCAAGCTCAGGCAGCAGAAACGTCTTAAAAAAGTTGAAGGCCATGATGCGCGGACCTTAACGGGCCCAGGGGCCGACGTGGTAATAGGACATGCCGCCTTCGACGGCGATCCAGATGAGGGTGATGGGGATCAGCACCTTCCAACCGAGGCGCATGATCTGATCGTAGCGATAGCGCGGGAACGTTGCACGCAGCCATAGGAACAGGAACAGAAAGCTGAAGATCTTAAGGCCGAGCCAGAAGAAACTTGGCGCCGTGAGCCAATCGGTGACAGCGCTGCCCGCCGGCAGATAGCCCGCCAAAGGGCTCAACCAGCCGCCAAAGAAGAACACGGAAGTCAGAGCCGAGATCAGAATCATGTTCGCGTATTCGGCGAGGAAGAAGAGCGCGAAGGCGATGCCGGAGTATTCGACGTGAAAGCCTGCGACGATTTCCGATTCGCCCTCGGCCACGTCAAAGGGCGCGCGGTTGGTCTCAGCGAGCCCGGATATGAAATACACAACCAAGAGCGGAAAAAGCCAGAACCAGTTCCACGACAGCACGCCGCCGGCCTGGCTGCGCACGATCGTCCCCAAATTCAAGCTGCCCGACACCATGAGCACTCCGACGAGCGCAAAACCCATGGCGATCTCATAGGCAACGATCTGCGCGGCCGAGCGCATCGTACCCAGGAACGCGTATTTCGAATTGGTCGCCCAGCCGGCGAGAATAATTCCGTATACGCCGACGGAGGTGAGCGACAGGACATACAGAAGTCCCGCATCGATATTGGCGACAACGAGCTCGGGCGAGAGCGGAATCACGGCCCAGGTCGCAAACGCTGGAATGAGCGCAAGCGCCGGCGCGAGAATAAAGAGCTGCTTGTTCGCACGCACCGGGATGATTACTTCCTTCAAGAGCAGCTTCACGACATCGGCAAAGGGCTGGCCGAAGCCGGGCAGGAGACCAAAGATGCGCACACGGTTCGGGCCTTGGCGCAGCTGCATCCAGCCAATAACCTTACGCTCCCAGAGCGTCAGAAACGCGACACACAAGATGAGCACGACCGTGATGACGAGTATCCACGCGGTCGAGCGCGCATAGCCCGGAAGAGCGAACCACAGTGTTGCGACTTTCTCGAGCATGCGCGCCG
The DNA here is from genome assembly GCA_036833805.1 of Steroidobacteraceae bacterium. Taxonomy (GTDB): domain Bacteria; phylum Pseudomonadota; class Gammaproteobacteria; order Steroidobacterales; family Steroidobacteraceae; genus PALSA-1196. The sequence continues at coordinate 4,732 of DAITPA010000002.1, forward strand.
TGTCCTATTCGTAGATCACAGGCGTCGCACGGCCTTCGAGGGTGCGCTGCAGCGACGGCGCGCGACGCACGAGCGCATCGACTTGATACATGGGCACGTCGACGACCGACGAAGTCGCGTGGTGCTCGGCCGCGGGATGGCGGCCGTCGTAGGCCGTCGCCACGCAATCGGCGCAGGCGCGGCGCACTTCGTCGCGTACCTCATCCGCAGACTGGTATTCGAAGGAGTTCAGCCCGAGCGCGTTGCCGAGTACCCGCAGCACTTTCCAGCCGGCACGCGCCTCGCCCAACGGCGCGGTCGCGGCGCCAAAGCTCTGCCAGGTGCCCTCGAAGTTGACATAAGTGCCGGCGGTCTCAGAAAACGTTCCCAGCGGCAGGAGTACATGTGCTACTTCGCGCAGGGTGTCGCTGATGAAGGGCGTGATCGCGATGACGCGCTCTGCGGATGCAAGGGTGCGGATGCAGTGCGGATCAAGAGCATCCGCCCAGGGTTCAACGCCCAGGAGCACGTAGGCCGACAGAGGCTTTTTAAGCATCTGCGACGCTGACAGCCCCGGCGTGACGGCGCGCGCACCCGCCTCGCGGTGCGGCACAGCGCCGGCCAGATAGGCGCCAGCGGCATTCGCTCCTTCCGCCAATACGCCCCATGAACTTCCCGTCACGTGCGCCAATGCGGCGACCAGTGCGCGCAGATCACTGAAGGATGCGTGCCGCATCGCAAGCGCCCCCAGCCAGATCGCTCGCCGCTCACCCGTTTTCAAAAGACTCGCGACCGCGCGGTGCCGCTCTTCAATCCGCGCGGCCTGCACGAGCGCGGCGAGATGCGCCGGCGCCTGTTGCGCCTCGGCAAGACTGGCTGCAAGGATCGCCGCAAGCTCACCGACGAGCTTGGCAGGTGCCGCATCAATGAACTCTGCGACGCGGAACTGATAGGCAAAGCGCGCCGGGTTGATGAACGCGATGTTTGCGCCCCGCAGCGCCGCCTTCCTCACGCGGTGCGCAAGCATCGGCACTTCGCGGCGTAGATTCGAGCCAATGACGAGTAACGCATCGAGTTTCTCGACTGCGCCGATCGGCACGCCAAGGCTGGGATAGGCCGGGTCCGCGCCCTGGTCGCGATCGTCGGGCTGGCGCAATCGATGATCGATATTCTGCGAGCCCAAGCCGCGCATGATGCGGTTTAAGAGATACAGCTCCTCCGTCGTGCTCGAGGGGCTCGCGAGCGCACCGCTGCTGCGCGCATGCAAGCGCAGATCCGCGGCGACCTGCGACAGCGCTGTCTCCCAGTCAGTCGTGCACCAATCGCTCCCGGTTCGAATCATCGGCGTCAGCAGCCGATCGTGACTGTAGACAGCCTCGTAGCTGAAGCGGTCGCGGTCGGGGATCCAGGTCTCATTCAGCGCTTCGTTTTCGCGCGGCACGACGCGCATCAACCTGCCACGCAGGACATGGCCAAAGAGATTGGTGCCGAAGCCGTCATGCGGCGACACCAGAGGCTGCGAGGTCATCTCCCAGGCGCGCGCCGTGAACCGATACGGCTTTGAGACGAGCGCGCCTACCGGACAGAGATCGATGATGTTGCCGGAGAGCTCGTGATGCACAGTCTGCTCGATGGCGACGCGCACTTTCGTGCCTTCGCCGCGGCCGATCATCCCGAGCTCCTGGATACCGGCAATCTCTTCCGTAAAGCGCACGCAGCGGGTGCACTGGATGCAGCGCGTCATATCGGTCGCAATGAGGGGTCCTAAGTTCTCATCCGCCACGACACGTTTTCTCTCATGAAAGCGCGACACGTCGCGGCCGAAGCCGACGGCAAGATCCTGCAGCTCGCACTCCCCGCCCTGATCGCAGATCGGGCAATCGAGCGGATGATTGATGAGCAGAAACTCCATGATCGCGCGCTGCGCGCCGAGCGCGCGCGGCGAGCCCGTGAAGATCTTCATGCCCTCCGCAACCGGTGTTGCGCAGGCGGGCAGCGGCTTTGGCGCCTTCTCCACCTCGACCAGGCACATGCGGCAATTGGCCGCGATCGAGAGCTTATCGTGGTAGCAGAAGCGCGGCACGTAGGTGCCGTGCACGTCGGTGACGCGGATGATCATCTCGCCCTTGCGGGCTTTCATCGCAACGCCGTCCACCTCGATGTTGACGAATTCCTCAGCCATATTGAACCTGCGGGGCGGGGCTTTCCGCGCCCGTCTGTCCGACAATGCTCTTGCCGCCATGGTCAATCATGTATTCAAACTCGTGACGGTAGTGCTTCAAAAAACTCTGCACGGGCCACGCTGCCGCATCGCCCAGCGCACAGATCGTGTGGCCTTCGATGCGATTGGCGACATCCAGGAGGAGGTTCAACTCCTCGCGCCGGGCGCTGCCGGCAAGCACGCGGCGCAGCAGGCGATTCATCCAGCCCGTGCCCTCGCGACACGGCGTGCACTGTCCGCAGGACTCGGACATGTAGAAGCGCGAGATGCGCTCCAAGACCCGCACCATGCAGGTGCTCTCATCCATCACGATGACCGCTGCCGAGCCGATAGCAGAACCCACGGCCTTCAGCGAGTCGTAGTCCATGTTAACTTTCATCATGGTCTCACCCGGCACGACCGGCACCGAGGAGCCGCCGGGTATCACCGCCTTTAGCTTCCTGCCGCGCCAGACCCCGCCCGCCAGCGCAAGCAGATCCTTGAACGGTATGCCGAGCGGGACTTCGAAATTGCCACCCGTCTCGACATGGCCGGAGACGGAAAACACGATTGTGCCGCCGGAATTAGGTGGTCCTAAGCTTGCGAACCAGGCGCCGCCCTTGCGCAGGATCGTCGGCACCGAGGCGAAGCTTTGCGTATTGTTGACGGTTGTGGGCGCGCCGTAGAGACCGAAGTGTGCCGGAAACGGCGGTTTGAAGCGTGGCCTGCCAGGCTTGCCCTCGAGCGAATCCAGAAGCGCCGTCTCCTCGCCGCAGATATAGGCGCCCGCGCCGATGAACGTGTGGATATCAAAATCAACACCGGAGCCGCCAATATTCTTGCCGACGAGTCCCGCCGCATAGGCCTCGGCAAGCGCCGCCTCAAAGCGCGGCACGGGCTCGCCTAGAAACTCACCGCGAATATAGTTGTAGGCAACCGTCGTGTTGGTCGCATAGCCGCCGATTGCGAGCCCCTCGATCAATGCGTGCGGGTTGTAGCGCAGGATGTCGCGATCGTGGCAGGTGCCAGGTTCGCTCTCATCCGAATTGCACACGAGATATTTCTGGATCGGAGAGTTTCGCGGCATGAAGCTCCACTTCGTGCCGGTCGGAAAACCCGCGCCGCCGCGGCCGCGAAGACCCGAGGCCTTGACCGTATCGATGATCTGCTCGCGCGGCGGCTTCTCGCGAATGATCTTCTCCCAGGCCTCGTAGCCGCCGATCTTCCGATAGCTGTCGATCTTCCACGGCTCGTCCAGCTTTAAGGGCTCGAACACCACGAGGTTCATCTTGTCCGCGAAGCCGTTCATTTCAACTCATCCAGCACCTGATCGACCTTTTCAGGCGTCAGGTGCTCATGGAAAACATGATCGACCATCATCATTGGCGCGCCGCTGCAGGCAGCGAGACACTCCTCTTCGCGCTTGAGCAGTATGCGGCCGTCGGCGGTTGATTCCCCGACACGAATGCCGAGCTTCTGCTCGGCGTGCGCCACGAGATCCTCGGCGCCGCGCAACATGCACGAGATATTGGTGCAGATGCTGACGTGGTGGCGCCCGCACGGATGCAGCTCGAACATCGAGTAGAAACTTGCGACCTCATAGACCTGAATGGACGGCAGCTGCAAGTACTCGGCGACCGCGTTCATGAGCTCGGGGGTGAGGAACCCGTGGTTCTGCTCCTGTGCCGCGCGCAGCGCCGCAATCGTCGCGGAGCGCTGCCGGCCGGGCGGGAACTTTTGCACCCACTGATCAATTTCGGCGCGCGTATGCTCGCTGAGCGCGGCGTGAGCTTTAGCGCTCAACGGTCGATCTCTCCGAACACGATGTCCTGCGTGCCGATCACCGCAACCACGTCCGCGAGCATGTGTCCGCGCACCATCTCATCGAGCGCCGCCAGATGCGCAAATCCAGGCGCGCGGCATTTGACCCGATAGGGCTTGTTGGCGCCGTCGGAGACAAGATAGATGCCAAACTCGCCCTTCGGGGCTTCGACCGCGGCATAGGTGTCGCCGGCCGGGACGCAGTAGCCTTCGGTGAAGAACTTGAAGTGATGGATGAGAGATTCCATGTCTTCCTTCATGTGCTCACGCGAGGGCGCGCGGATCTTCTGATCCTCGACCATCACCGGACCCGGATGTTCTTTGAGCCAGGCGATGCACTGGCGCACGATGCGGTTCGACTGGCGCATCTCCTCGACGCGCACGAGGTAGCGATCGTAACAATCGCCGTGCACGCCCACTGGCACATCGAAGTCCATGCGCTCGTACACCTCATAGGGCTGCTTCTTGCGCAGATCCCATTCGACGCCGGAGCCGCGCAGCATAGGGCCTGAGAACCCGAGCTGCATGGCGCGCTCTGCAGACACGACGCCAATATTGACGGTGCGCTGTTTCCAGATGCGGTTGTCGGTGAGGAGCGTCTCGTAGTCATCGATGGCTTTCGGGAAACGATCGGTGAAGTCCTCGATGAAATCCAGAAGCGATCCCGAGCGCGCCTCGTTCCTGCGATCCACATCCTTCACCGAGCGCCATTTGTTGTGCTTGTATTTCGGCATGGCGTCCGGCAGATCCCGATACACGCCGCCCGGACGGTAGTAGGTCGCGTGCATGCGCGTGCCTGAGACCGCCTCGTAGACGTCCATGAGATCCTCGCGCTCCTTGAAGCACAGTAGAAATACGGTCATGGCGCCGATGTCGAGGGCATGCGTGCCGAGCCACATGAGATGGTTCAGGATGCGCGTGATCTCATCGAACATGACACGGATATATTGCGCGCGCTCCGGCGGCGTGGTCCCCAGGAGCCGCTCGATCGCGAGCACATAGGCGTGCTCGTTGCACATCATGGAGACGTAGTCGAGCCGGTCCATGTAGCCAATTGACTGGTTGAACGGCTTTGATTCCGCAAGCTTCTCGGTCGCGCGATGCAAGAGACCGATGTGCGGATCCGCCTTCTGAATGACCTCGCCGTCCATCTCGAGCACGAGGCGCAGCACGCCGTGGGCCGCCGGATGCTGGGGACCAAAGTTCATGGTGTAGTTGCGGATCTCGGGCACGGCGTTACTTCGCGTCCTTCGTTGCGGGCGCATAGCGGTGGTCATCGCGGATGACCTTCGGCACGAGCACGCGCGGCTCGATCGTCACGGGCTGATAGATGACGCGCTTCTTGTCGGCGTCGTAACGCACTTCAACGTTGCCCGCGAGCGGAAAGTCCTTGCGGAACGGGTGGCCGATGAAGCCGTAATCAGTCAGGAGCCGCCGCAGATCCGGGTGGCCGCGGAAGAGAATGCCATAGAGATCAAACGCCTCGCGCTCGAACCAGTTCGCCGAAGCCCAGACGTCAATGACCGAATCAACCACCGGCTCATCACCCGCGGCGCACGGCACCCGCAAGCGCAGGCGATGGTTGTGCGTGATCGACAGGAGCTGATAGACAATCGCAAAACGCGCTTCCCCCGCCGGCAGATGCGCACTTGGGCGCGCCACACGGCCGCGGCTAAAGCCCGAGTGCGTTGCCGAGATCGTCTGCCATTCGTCGCGCCCGAAATGCAGGTAATCAACCGCCGTGAGATCCATCAGCATCTCAAAACTTAAGGCCGGCGTGTCGCGCAGCACCCAGCAGACGCTTTGCAGGTCCGCCGTGCCGACCTCAAACGCGACCTCGCTCGCAAGCGAATGAATGCGCCGCGCGCGCCCTTCGACGTGCGCGTCGATGCTCGCGGCCAGCGCTTCGATGTCCTCGCTCACGGGTTCAATCTCATCGCGCGATGGTGCTCGTGCGCGCGATCTTCTTCTGCAGCTGCAGGATGCCGTACACCAGCGCCTCGGCGGTTGGCGGACAGCCGGGCACATAGACATCCACGGGCACGATGCGATCACAGCCGCGCACTACTGAATAGGAGTAGTGATAGTAGCCGCCGCCGTTGGCGCACGAGCCCATCGAGATGACCCAGCGCGGCTCGGGCATCTGGTCATAGACACGGCGCAGCGCCGGCGCCATCTTGTTGACGAGTGTGCCGGCGACAATCATGACATCGGACTGGCGCGGACTTGGGCGAAACACAACGCCGAAACGGTCAAGGTCGTAGCGCGACGCGCCCGCATGCATCATCTCCACGGCGCAGCAGGCAAGACCGAACGTCATCGGCCAGAGCGAGCCGGTACGCGCCCAGTTGACGAGGCTGTCGAGCTGGGCCGTGACGAAGCCGCGCTGCGCGTAGATCTCAGCTTGCGACCGTTCTAATCCCATTCGAGGGCGCCTTTTTTCCATTCATAGATAAAGCCCACCACGAGGATCGCAAGAAATATCCCCATGGCAACGAGGCCGAAGAGGCCGATTTTCGAGAGCGCCACCGCCCAGGGAAAGAGAAACGCGATCTCGAGATCAAAGACGATGAACAGAATCGCAACCAGGTAGTAACGCACGTCGAACTTCATGCGCGAGTCTTCAAAGGCATCAAAGCCGCATTCGTACGGTGTGCGCTTCGCCGGATCATCCGGATCGCGCGACAGATAGCGTCCGAGGCCACTGCCGAGGCCAAGCAGGACGCCCGCGACCAGCGCGGCAACGACGAGAAAAATCAAAGCCGGCAGATAGTTCGCAAGCATTTTCCGACGATGCGATCTGCTCTGTATGGTAAGGGCTTCATTGTAACCAATCGATACTCAAAAGTGGTGCCGACGGCCGGATTCGAACCGGCACAGCTTGCGCCGCTAGCCCCTCAAGCTAGTGTGTCTACCAGTTTCACCACGTCGGCTTGAGATCAGTTGGTGCCGGTCGCGGGTGCAGCAGGAGCTAGCGGCGCCGCGGGCAAATGCTTTTGCGGCTGCGGCACGGTCCGCGCAGCCTCATCGAGAATCGACTTTGGCTCGGATGACGCTTCCCGGCCCATGTAGGCGAGAGCGAGGCTATTCATCATGAAGATCGCGGCGAACACGGCGGTCGCTCGCGACAGCGCTGTGCGCGCGCCACGCGCACCGAACACAGTGCCCGAAGCGCCCGCACCGAAGCCTGCGCCCGCGTCCGCGCCTTTGCCGCGCTGCAGGAGCACGAGGCCAATAATCGCCGCGGATGAGATCACCTGCACGGCCGTCAGAATCATGTGCAACATGGAACTTCCACTTTAATGCGCGCGCGCAGCGCTCAGGATCGCGAGGAACTCGTCGGCTTTCAACGATGCGCCGCCGATCAGTCCGCCATCGACATTCGGCATCGCGAAAAGCTCCGCCGCGTTGACGGCCTTTACACTGCCGCCGTACAGAATCCGTGTCTGGGTGGCAATTTTAGCATCATGGGTCGCAAGCTGCGCGCGGATGAAGGCGTGCACGGCCTCGGCCTGTTCCGGGGTGGCGTTCCTACCCGTGCCGATCGCCCATACCGGCTCGTAGGCAAGCACCGCGTGTGCAAAAGACTCGATACCGGCAAGCTTGCGCACCGCCTCGAGCTGCCGTGCGACGATCTCGTGGGTGCGCTCGGCCTCACGCTCGGCAAGCTGCTCGCCCACGCACAGGATCGGTACCAGGCCCTTCGACTGCGCGGCGACGAACTTGCGCGCCACCGTCTGGTCGCTCTCGCGAAAGATGAGGCGGCGCTCCGAGTGTCCGACGATGACGTAACTGCAGCCGACATCCTTCAGCATGGCGGCGGAGACTTCACCGGTGAACGCGCCGTGCGCATCCGCGCACAACGTCTGTGCGCCCAGCATGATCGCCGTGCCGCGCAGAAGCCGCGCCACGTCCTGCAGATACACGAGTGGCGGACACACAATGCACAGGGCCGCCGGGTTCGCCGGGAAATGCCCGGTCAAATCCTCGACGAGACGCGCGTTATCCGCGCGCGAACCGTGCATTTTCCAGTTTCCGACGACTAGTGGGTGTCGCATGGCGCGATCTTCAAGGACGGGCACCCGCGCGAAGGGCGCGGGATGATAGCTCAGCCGGCTGCGGAGCGCACGACCTCGGCAAGCTCGGTCGCAAGGGCTCGTGTAACGTGCTCATCGCGCCCCTCGATCATCACCCGAATGACGGGCTCGGTTCCCGAGGCGCGCAGCACCACGCGGCCCTCGCCCGCCAGGCGTTTCTCGATGCGCGCGACTGCCGCCTGCACCACAGGAATGCCCGTCGGGTCCACGCCGCGCGTCACTTTGACGTTCACGAGCACCTGCGGAAAGCGCTGCATCCCGGCGGCAAGCTCGGCGAGCGAATGCCCGGTCTGTTTCATGACCGCGAGCACCTGCAGGGCGCTCACGAGTCCATCGCCGGTGGTCGTCTTGTCAAGGCACAAGATGTGGCCCGAAGTCTCACCGCCCAAAACGCCACCCGCCTCTTTCAGCATCGAAAGCACATGGCGGTCGCCCACCTGCGCCCGGCGGAAGTCGATGCCGGCCGCGCGCATCGCAAGCTCCAGCCCAAAGTTACTCATGACCGTGCCGACGACGGGACCTTGTAGGGTGCCGTTGAGCTTGCGCGCGCGCGCGATAACATACAGGAGCTGGTCGCCGTCGACGATGCGGCCCAGATGGTCGACCATCACCAGCCGATCACCGTCGCCATCCAAAGCGAGCCCTACATGAGCGCGCACGCCCGGCACCGTCAGCTGCAGAAGGTCCGGGACGGTTGACCCACAGCCGTCATTGATGTTGCGGCCGTTCGGCGAGCAGCCGATCGGCACGATCTCCGCGCCTAGGTCGGAAAGAATGCGCGGTCCCACCTTGTAGGCTGCGCCATTGGCGCAATCGATTACGATCTTCAAGCCCGAGAGATCCATGCCGGGCGGCATCGTCGACTGGCAGAACTGCTGATAGTAAGTGCGCGAACGATCGACGCGCGTCGCGCGCCCGAGGCCGCCTGAGGCGCGTGTCACCGCGCCCTTGCCGATTTCAAGTTCGATACGCTCTTCCAAATCGTCGGAAAGCTTGGCGCCGGTGGAGTCGAAGAATTTTATGCCGTTGTCATCGAAAAGGTTGTGCGAGGCGCTGATGACGACACCCAAATCGCACTCGAAGCGCCGCGTCATGTAGGCAACGCCAGGTGTCGGCAGCGGGCCGATCAGCATCGCATTGACGCCCGCGGCAACGAAGCCCGCCTCAAGAGCCGATTCAAACATGTAGCCGGAGAGGCGCGTGTCCTTGCCGATGAGCACGGTGCCGCCCTCGGGCGCGAGCACGCGCGCGGCCGCGCTTGCCAGCTGCAGTGCGAAATCGACCGTCATCGGATGCTCGCCGACGCGACCGCGCACGCCATCGGTGCCAAAATATTTACGTCCCAATTCGCACGCTCCGTTACTTAGGTCTCATTGCCGTTGCGCACCGCCGCCACCACTTTCAACGCATCCACGGTTGCGCCCACATCGTGGGCGCGGATGATGCGCGCACCCTTCAAGGCCGCCATCACGGCAAGCGCAACGCTTGCCGCGAGCCGATCGGCGTCGCGCCGTCCGAGAATGCTGCCGAGCATCGACTTTCTCGACAGTCCCGCGACGACCGGCCAGTCGAGCTCGGTCAGCTCATCGAGGTGCCGCAGGATCTCAAGATTGTGCGCCTTCGTCTTGCCGAAGCCGAAGCCCGGATCAATGGCGATGCGCCGCGCCGCCAATCCCGCATCGATGCAAGAGTGCGCGCGTGCCACCAGGAATGCCTTGACCTCCCTCACGACATCAACATAGCGCGGTGCCACCTGCATGGTGCGCGGTTCGCCCTGCATATGCATGAGGCACACCGCACAGTTGCTCGCGAGGGCCGCTTCGAGCGTGCGCGGCTCCTGCAGCGCCTTGACGTCATTGATGAGGCTCGCACCGGCGGCAGCCGCGGCGCGCATGACTTCGGGTTTGGTGGTATCGATTGAGATGACCGCGGAAGATCCGGCCAGGCGCTCGATCACCGGCAGAACACGGCTCAGCTCTTCCTCGAGGGGGACCGGCGCGGCGCCCGGACGGGTGGATTCACCGCCGATGTCGATGATCGCGGCGCCTGCCGCCATCATTATGTGAGCCTGCTCAACCGCTGCACCGAGCGCAAGGAATCGCCCGCCATCGGAGAAAGAATCGGGAGTGACATTGAGCACGCCCATGACGATCGGGCGCGACAGATCCAGGCGCTTCGCCCCACACTGCAAGTACGGGGACAAGGTCCTTGTGCCTGTGGGTTCTTTAAGCGGGTGAGCCGACTACGCTGCCCGACTGTCCTTCAAGAGGCGGCTTCGGCGGCGGACTGGAAAGACTGTCGTCCCAGTCGCTCGGCGGCTTCGGCGGACGGCCTTCCATGATGTCCTTCAGCTGCCCCTCATCGATCGTCTCGTACTTCACAAGCGCCGCCGCCATCGCATGTAATTTGTCGAGATTGCCGTCCAGGATCTCTTTGGCGCGCGTGTAATTGATCTCAATGACGCGGCGCACTTCTTCGTCAATCGCGTGCGCGGTGCCATCCGAGACCTGTTTGTGCTGCGTGACGCTCCTGCCGAGAAATACCTCGCCGGTCTCTTCCGTGTAGGTGAGCGGTCCTAATTTGTCGGACAGCCCCCACTTCGTGACCATGTTGCGCGCCAGCTCCGTCGCCCGCTCGATATCGTTCGAAGCGCCGGTCGTGACCTGCTCGGGCCCAAAGATAATCTCTTCCGCGACGCGGCCGCCAAAGAGCGTCGTGATGGCGCTGTCGATGCGGCGCTTGGAGAGGCTGTAGCGATCCTGCTCGGGCAGAAACTGCGTGACACCGAGCGCACGACCGCGCGGAATGATGGTGACTTTATAGACCGGGTCGTGCTCGGGCACCGTCATGCCGACGATCGCATGGCCCGACTCGTGATAGGCCGTCATGCTCTTCTCGGCGTCCGACATTACCATGGAGCGCCGCTCCGCGCCCATCATGACCTTATCCTTGGCGTGCTCGAATTCGTTCATGCTGACGGTGCGCTTGTTGCCGCGTGCAGCGAACAGCGCCGCCTCGTTGACGAGGTTCGCCAGATCGGCGCCCGAGAATCCGGGTGTGCCGCGCGCAATCAGCGCGGGTTTCACGTCATCCGCAAGCGGCACGCGGCGCATGTGCACGCGCAGAATCTGCTCGCGGCCGCGCACGTCCGGCAAGGGCACGATCACCTGGCGGTCGAAGCGGCCGGGCCGCAGCAGCGCCGGATCCAATACATCCGGGCGGTTGGTGGCGGCGATGACAATGATGCCTTCATTGCCCTCGAATCCGTCCATCTCCACCAGCAATTGATTCAACGTCTGCTCACGCTCGTCATGGCCGCCGCCCAGGCCCGCACCACGGTGGCGGCCGACAGCATCGATCTCATCAATAAAGATGATGCACGGCGCATGTTTCTTTGCCTGCTCGAACATGTCGCGCACGCGTGAAGCGCCGACGCCGACAAACATTTCGACGAAATCGGAGCCTGAGATCGTAAAGAACGGCACCTTCGCTTCGCCCGCGATTGCGCGCGCCAGCAAGGTCTTGCCGGTGCCCGGGGAGCCCACCATCAAGACGCCCTTCGGGATCTTGCCGCCCAGCTTCTGAAACTTGCCGGGGTCCTTCAGGAAGTCGACGATCTCGGAGACTTCCTGCTTCGCCTCCTCGACTCCCGCGACATCCGCAAACGTGACGTTCACCTGATCTTCACCCAAGAGCCGCGCGCGGCTCTTGCCGAACGACATCGCCCCACGACCCCCTGATGCGCCCTGCATCTGCCGGAGCATGTACACAAACACCATGATGAGCAGCAGCGCCGGGGCAAGCTGCAACAGAAGCTGAGCCACGAAGTTCGGCTGCTTCGGCGGCTGGCCCTCGATGCCGACGTCAGACTTCGAAAGCGCCCCGATCAGGGCCGTGAAGTCGGTCTCGGGGTTATAGGTCTTGAACTTGGTCTTGTCCTTACGGACGCCGTAGATCATCTCCCCCTGCAGGACGACCGACTGCACGCGGCTTGATTTCACGTCGTTCAGGAAGTCCGAATACCGTACCTCCTCGGGTTGCCCGACCGGCGGCATATAGCGGCTGAACACCGCGAGCAGCACCAGCACGATAACGACCCAGAGTAGGATATTTTTTGTCAAATCGTTCAAAAGAGGGACCTCGCGGCAGCACGGAGCTGCACCTATCGCTTTGAACCTACACCATCACAAAGGCCTTCGCCAGCAGATACAGCTCAGGGCTGCGAGTGCGCGAAGCCTGCGGTTTAACGAGCTTTACCTTGGCGAACTGCAGCCGTGCCATGCGCACCAATTCCTCAAATCCGGCACCCTGAAACACCTTGATCAGGGCGCACCCGTCGGGCTTCAAGACACGCCCCGCCAATTCAAGGGCGAGTTCGACGAGATAGGCACAGCGCGGGTGATCGATCGCATCCACTCCGCTTAAGTTCGGGGCCATATCCGAGAGCACAAGGTCGGCCCCGCGCTCCGGGCACAAGGCGAGGAGCTGCTCGAACACTTCGGGCTCGCGAAAGTCCCCCTGCACGAACTCAACCCCAGGGATGGCCGGCATCGCAAGGATGTCGGTTGCGATCACCCGCCCGGGCCGTCCGACCTGGCGCCGTGCGTACTGGCTCCAGGCGCCGGGGGCTGCGCCCAGATCCAGGCACAGGTGGCCGGGTTTCAGGAGCTTCTCCTTCCGGTCGATCTGTTCGAGCTTATAGATGGCCCGTGAGCGCCAGCCTTCGCTCTTCGCGCGTTGCACGAAGGGATCGCCGAAGTGCTCGCGCAGCCAGCGGTCGCTGCTCTTCGAGCGCCCGCTCACTCGTAGCGCACCATGATGATTTCGTAGGAGAGCCGCCCGGCCGGTGCGTCGACTTCAACGATGTCGCCAAGCAGCTTCGCGACCAGCGCGCGCGCGATCGGCGAGGTAATCGAAATGCGCCCGGCGCGGATGTCAGCCTCATCCTCGCCCACGATCTGATAAATGACACGGGTCGCTGTGTCCTGGTCCTCAAGCTCGACGGTCGCGCCGAACACGACGCGGCCCGTGGCGGGCAGCGCTTTCGGGTCGATGATCTCGGCGTTCGCAAACTTCGATTCCAGCTCGTTGATGCGTCCTTCGATGAACCCCTGCTGTTCGCGCGCCGCATGATATTCGGCGTTCTCGGACAGATCCCCGTGCGCGCGCGCTTCGGCAATCGCCTGAATGACATGCGGGCGCGCTTCGGACTTCAGGCGTTTCAGCTCCGCGCGCAGGGTCTCCGCACCACGCGTGGTCATCGGAGTGCGTTTCATGCCGAGAGCCCCTCCTGGTGCAGGTCCTGCAGACGATTGACCTCGACTTCATCCAAATGATCGAGCGCCTCGCATGTTGCAACCGCCGCGGCGAGAGTCGTGTAGTAGGTCACACGCCGGTGCACGGCTTCGCGGCGGATGGAATTGGATTCGCGGATCGCCTGCTTGCCTTCGGTAGTGTTGACGATGAGATCGATCTCGTCATTCTTGATCATATCGACGATATGCGGGCGGCCCTCGCGCACTTTGTTGGCGCGGCGGCAGGCAAGCCCGGCCTCCTCCAGGGCTCGTGACGTGCCGTCGGTTGCGACCAACGTAAAGCCACGCTCGATGAGCCGGCGGCCAAGCTCCACCGCTCCGGGCTTGTCGCGCTCGCGCACCGAGAGCAGGCACACGCCGCTTCGCGGCAGGGTCACACCGGAGGCTGCCTGCGCCTTCGCATACGCCTCACCGAAGGTGCGACCCGTGCCCATGACTTCACCGGTGGATTTCATCTCGGGTCCCAGGATCGGATCGGCCTCGGGAAATTTGACGAACGGGAACACCGCCTCCTTGACGCTGAAATAATTGGGAACGCGCTCCTCCAGATGGCCCAACTGGATGAGTTTCTTGCCCGTCATGACACGCGCCGCGATCTTCGCCAGCTGCACGCCGGTCGCCTTCGAGACGAACGGCACCGTGCGTGAGGCGCGCGGATTGACCTCGAGAATGTGAATGACGCCGTTTTGGATGGCAAACTGAATATTCATGAGTCCGACCACGGAGAGCGCCTTGGCAAGCTTGCGCGTCTGCGCGCGCAGCTGCATCTGAATCTCGGGCGAGAGGCTGAAGGGCGGCAGCGAGCAGCCCGAGTCGCCTGAGTGTACGCCCGCCTGCTCGATGTGCTCCATAATGCCGCCGATCAGGACATGGTCGCCGTCGCAAACCGCATCGACGTCCACTTCAATGGCAACGTCGAGAAAGCGATCGAGCAGCACCGGACTGTCGTTCGACACCCGCATGGCGACGCTCATGTAGGTGCGCAGGTCCTCTTCATTGAAGACGACTTCCATCGCGCGCCCGCCCAGCACATACGACGGCCGCACCACGAGCGGAAAGCCCACTTCGCGCGCGAGCCGCACCGCCTGCTCCTCGGTGCGTGCGCTCGCGTTCGCCGGCTGCTTCAAATTCAGGTTCTTGACGAGGATCTGAAAGCGCTCGCGGTCTTCAGCGATATCGATTGAGTCGGGCGACGTGCCGATGATCGGCGCGCCCGCCGCCTCCAGCGCCCGCGAGAGCTTGAGCGGCGTCTGACCGCCGAACTGCACGATTACGCCCTCGGGCTTCTCCTTCGCGAGAATCTCGAGCACATCCTCAAGCGTCAGCGGCTCAAAATACAGCCGATCGGAAATATCGTAATCGGTCGAGACGGTCTCCGGATTGCAGTTGACCATGATGGTCTCAAAGCCATCCTCGCGCAGCGCCAGCGCCGCATGCACGCAGCAGTAGTCAAACTCGATCCCCTGCCCAATGCGGTTCGGGCCGCCGCCCAGAATCATGATCTTGCGGTTGTTTGTGGGCACAGCCTCGCACTCTTCTTCATAGGTCGAGTACATGTAGGCGGTCGAGGTTGCGAATTCCGCGGCACAGGTATCCACGCGCTTGTAGACGGGCGCAATGCCCCACTCGCGGCGGCAGCCGCGCACGCTCTCCTCGGTTTGTCCAGTGAGCCTACCCAAGCGCGCATCGGAGAAGCCTTTCCTCTTTAAGTGGCGCAGGCGCAGCGCATCAAGCCCGGCCGCGCCGTGCGCGCCTACCCGGCTTTCTTCCCTCACCAGGTCCTCGATCTGCGCAAGGAACCACGGGTCAATGCGCGTCAGCTCATACACGCGCGGCACAGACCAGCCGGCGCGGAATGCGTCGGCGGTGTACAAAAGCCGGTCCGCGCCCGGCGAGCGCAGCTCATGCGCCAGGCTCGCGGCGCTCTCCTCCGTCAATGGCAGCGTAACAATCTCCGCTAGGCCATCAAGCCCCGTCTCCAGTCCGCGCAGCGCCTTCTGCAAAGACTCCTGAAAGCTCCTGCCGATCGCCATTACTTCACCGACTGACTTCATCTGCGTTGTCAGGCGATCGTTCGCCATCGGGAATTTTTCGAACGTGAAACGCGGGATCTTCGTCACCACATAGTCGATCGACGGCTCAAACGCGGCCGGCGTCGCCCCGCCCGTGATGTCGTTCTGCAATTCGTCAAGCGTGTAGCCGACGGCAAGCTTTGCGGCGATTTTTGCGATCGGAAAGCCCGTGGCTTTGGAGGCGAGCGCCGAGGAGCGCGATACACGCGGATTCATCTCGATGACCAGCAGTCTGCCATCCTCAGGGTTGACTGCGAACTGCACGTTCGAACCGCCGGTCTCAACGCCGATCTTGCGCAGCACCGCGATCGCCGCTTCGCGCATGCGCTGATATTCCTTATCGGTCAGGGTCTGCGCGGGCGCCACGGTGATCGAGTCGCCGGTGTGCACGCCCATTGGGTCGAGGTTCTCGATCGAGCAGATGATGATGCAGTTGTCGAGGCGGTCGCGTACCACCTCCATCTCGAACTCTTTCCAGCCGAGCACCGACTCCTCGAGGAGCACCTCGCCCGTGGGCGAGGCGTCAAGGCCGCGCAGCACCATCTCCTCAAATTCCTCGCGGTTATAGGCGATGCCGGCGCCCGAGCCGCCGAGCGTGAACGACGGACGAATGACGACCGGGTAGCCCACCTCGCCGACCGCGGCCAAGCCATCCTCCAGAGTCTTCGCCATGCGCGAGCGCGGCACTTCGAGCCCAATCTCGCGCATCGCATCCCGAAACAGCTCGCGATCCTCGGCCATATCAATCGCCGCGCGCGACGCGGCGATCATCTCCACATCGTATTTTGCAAGTACCCCTTCGCGCACGAGATCGAGCGCCGTGTTGAGCGCGGTCTGTCCGCCCATGGTGGGCAGCAGCGCATCGGGGCGCTCCTTCTCAATGATGCGGGCGAGCGTGCGCCAGTTGATGGGCTCGATGTACACCGCGTCGGCCATCTCGGGGTCAGTCATGATGGTTGCGGGATTGGAGTTCACGAGGATGACCCGATAGCCCTCCTCGCGCAGCGCCTTGCAGGCCTGCGCGCCCGAATAGTCGAACTCGCACGCCTGCCCGATGATGATCGGGCCAGCGCCGATCAGGAGAATGCTCTCGATGTCGGTGCGTTTAGGCACTGGCCGCGAGCAGCTTCTGCAGTCGCTTCAGCATCAGATGGTTGAAGCGATCAAAGAGCGAGCGCACATCGTGCGGGCCGGGACTCGCCTCCGGATGACCCTGAAAGCCAAACGCCGGGTGCTCTTTGAAGGCAAGTCCCTGGAGCGAGCCATCAAAGAGCGAGCGATGGGTTGCGCGCACGGAGTCCGGCAACGTCGACTCGTCAACGGCGAAGCCGTGATTCTGGCTGGTGATGAACACCCGGCCGCTGTCGAGGTCCTGCACCGGATGATTCGCGCCGTGATGGCCGAATTTCATCTTGACCGTGCGCGCGCCGCTGGCAAGGCCGAGGAGCTGATGCCCCAAGCAAATCCCAAACACCGGGATATCCGTATCGAGAAGATCACGCACCGCGCGGATTGCATAGTCCAAGGGCTCCGGATCCCCCGGGCCATTCGAAAGAAACACGCCATCGGGTGCGAGCTCCATCACTTCCGCGGCCTGGGTCTGCGCCGGCACGACGGTGACGCGGCAGCCGTAATCAGCAAACAGCCGCAAGATATTGCGCTTGATGCCGAAGTCGTAGGCGACGACGTGCAAGCGCTGATGCGCGCGAATGAGCGGTGTGCGGCCCTGCCAGACACTGCCCTCGTTCCATTGATAGGGGCGCTTGACGGAAACCGCTTTCGCAAGGTCCATGCCCTTCAGGCCTGGAAACTTGCCGGCCGCTTTGACCGCCGCGGATTCATCGATCTGCTCGCCGGTCATGATGCAGGCGGACTGCGCGCCGCGCTCGCGCAGTGCGCGCGTCAGTTTGCGCGTGTCGATCCCGGCGATTGCCACCAGGCGGCCGCGCTCGAGGAAGGCGCTCAAAGGCTCGATGGCGCGCCAATTATTCGCCGCGACCGGCAGATCGCGGATCACAAGCCCGGCGGCGTAGATCTGCGCAGCTTCCAAGTCTTCAGGAGTCGCACCGGTGTTGCCGATGTGCGGATAGGTGAGCGTGACGATCTGGCGGGCGTAGGAGGGGTCGGTGAGAATTTCCTGATAGCCCGTCAGAGCAGTATTGAAAACGACTTCGCCGGTGGTGTTGCCTTTGGCTCCGATGGAGTGGCCGCGGAAGATCGTTCCATCCGCCAGCGCCAGCACCGCGGGTACTGTAGTCATGGGCTGCGCCCGACTTTTACAAGTTCAAGAATTCTGGCCCGGATATACAAAGCGGGAGGAGTTCTCATCGAACATCCTCCCGCCTTGCACGGACTAACCCAACCGATTGCATGGAAAGTTTACGGGCGTGTGCCCGATGTGTCCACGGCGGGTGTGGGTTTTTGCTGTCCTGTATAATGCTGTGCTGCCACTGCAGAAATCTTCCTAAGAAACTGTTTTAGAAAGAAAAATATCGCGCATCGAATACAGTCCCTGAGGCTGGGCCGCAAGCCAGGCGGCAGCCTGCAGCGCGCCGCGCGCAAAAATGGCGCGGTCGGTCGCCCGGTGCGTCAGGGTGAGCTGCTCGCCGGGGCCTGCGAAGAGCACCGTGTGCTCGCCGACCATATCGCCCCCTCGAATAACCGCGAATCCGATGTCGCCGCAGCGGCGCGGCGCATCGCGGCTGTGATTTACCAGCGCCACATCGGAGAGCTCCTGCGCCCGGGCTTGCGCGACAGCGTGCCCGAGGGCGAGTGCGGTGCCTGAAGGCGCGTCCGGCTTCATGCGATGGTGGGCCTCGATGATCTCGACATCGAAAGCAAGGGGCAACGCCGCTGCGGCCGCGTGCGCAAGCTCAACGAGGATGGTCACGCCGAGACTGGTGTTGGGCGCAACCAAGAGCGCGATCTCACATCCCGCAGCCGCAAAGGTCTTGTGCCGCGCGGGAGAGTGCCCAGTGGTGCCCAGGAGAAGCGGCTTTTTCGCCTGACGGCAGGCCGCGAGGTGCTCCTCGGTCGCATTAGCGTTTGAAAAATCGATGACGACATCGGCATCGCCGAGCAGATCGCGCAGATCATTCGTCACCACGACGCCTAGGTGCTGCGAGCCTGCGAGCTCACCGGCATCGCGCCCCAGATGGACACTCGCCCGGGACCCCAGGGCCCCCGTGATCGCGATATCCGGCATGTCCTGCGCGGCCGTAATGATCGCCTGACCCATGCGGCCAGTGGCTCCCACGAGCACGGCGCGGATCATGTGGAAGGATCGCTCGAGAAGAAGCGCTTCACGCCCTCGAAAAAACCCTGCGCACGGGGAGCGTGGCGCTGCGAATCGCCGCGCAGCGAGTCTTCGAGCTTCTTGATGAACTCGCGCTGCTCGGCGGAAAGCTTCACCGGTGTCTCAATCACGACGCGGCAGAAAAGGTCCCCTCGTGGTCCGCCGCGTACCGGTTTCACGCCCTTGTCCCGCAGGCGAAACACGCGCCCGGACTGCGTCTCCGAGGGAACCTTGATGGTCACTTCGCCATCGAGCGTCGGCACGCCAACCGTGCCGCCCAACGCTGCGGTCGCAAAGCTCACGGGCACCTCGCAGCTCAAATGCTCGCCGTCGCGTTCGAAGATCGCATGCTCACGCACTTGCACTTCAACGTACAAGTCCCCGGCCGGACCGCCGTTTCTGCCCGCCTCGCCTTCGCCCGCCAGGCGAATGCGATCGCCGGTATCGACGCCCGGCGGGACTTTCACCGACAGCGTGCGCGTGCGGCGCACGCGTCCCTGGCCCAAGCAGGTGTCGCAGGGGTTGCGCACCGTCGTGCCGGCGCCGCGGCAGCGCGGACAGGTCTGCTGCAATTGAAAGAAGCCCTGCGACATGCGTACCTGGCCTGAGCCGCCGCAGGTGTCGCAGGCCTGCGGGCTACTGCCCTTCGCAGCGCCCGTGCCGTGGCAGGTATCGCACTCGGAGAGTTTGGGGACTTCAAGCTCGACGCTGCGGCCGAACACGGCCTGATTCAAATCAAGCTCGAGTTCATAGCGCAGGTCCGCGCCGCGAAACACCTGCGAGCGGCCGCCGCGACGCGCCGCTCCAAAGATGTCGCCGAACACATCCCCGAAGATATCGCCAAAGGCATCGGCGCCGGAACGCGCGCCGCCACGGGAATGTGCCTCGACGCCGGCATGGCCGAACTGATCGTAAGCCGCGCGCTTCTGCGCATCGGACAGGATCTCGCTTGCCTCCTTCGCCTCCTTGAACTTCTCCTCGGCGTCGCCGTCATGCGGATTCCTGTCCGGATGAAACTTCATGGCAAGCCGTCGATAGGCCTTCTTGATCTCCGCTTCGGTCGCGTTCTTCGCTACGTCGAGTACCTTGTAATAGTCGCGCTTTGCCATGCCCGTCTTATCGGCGTTGCGATCGGGTTATGAAGCCTTGCGATCCTTGTCCTTCACCTCTTCGAACTCGGCGTCGACCACATCGTCGCGGCCCGCCGGGCCCTTGCCCGCAGCGTCTGCGGGAGCGTCACCTGCCGCGGAAGCACCGGCGCCGGCTGCCGCGCCCTGCGTATCCTGGTACGCGCGCTGCGCGATCGCGGCGGAGGCTTGTGCGAGGGCCTCGGTCTTCTTCTCGATGACCGCTTTGTCTTCCGTCTTCAATGCCGCGCGCAGGTCAGACACTGCCGACTCGACCTTGGCGCGCTCGCCGCCGTCAACCTTCTCGCCCAGATCCGTGAGCGTCTTGCTGACCTGGTGGATCAAGGCATCGGCCTTGTTCCTGGTATCGACCAGTTCGCGGAAGCGCTTGTCTTCCTCCGCATGCGCCTCGGCATCGCGCACCATGCGCTTGATCTCTTCCTCGTTGAGGCCGCTGGAGGCCTTGATGATGATCTTCTGTTGCTTGCCGGTCGCCTTATCCTTCGCCGAGACATTCAGGATGCCGTTGGCATCGATGTCGAAGGCAACCTCGACCTGCGGCATGCCGCGCGGTGCCGGCGGAATGTCCGTGAGATCAAATTTGCCTAAGGACTTGTTGTCGCCGGAGCGATCGCGCTCGCCCTGCAGCACGTGAATCGTCACGGCCGTCTGATTGTCATCGGCGGTGGAGAAGGTCTGCGATGCCTTGGTCGGAATCGTGGTGTTCTTCTCGATGAGCTTCGTCATGACGCCGCCCAAGGTCTCGATGCCGAGCGACAGCGGCGTGACATCAAGCAGGAGCACATCCTTCACTTCGCCTGCGAGCACGCCGCCCTGAATGGCAGCGCCCACCGCGACCGCCTCATCGGGATTGACATCGCGGCGCGGCTCCTTGCCGAAGAAGTCCTTCACGTACTTCTGCACGAGCGGCATGCGGGTCTGGCCGCCGACGAGGATCACTTCGGAGATCTGCTCGGCGCTCACGCCGGCATCCTTCAAGGCCGTGCGGCACGGACCGATGGTCTTCTGCACGAGATCCTCGACGAGCGATTCCAACTTCGCGCGCGTCAGTTTGATGTTCAAGTGCTTGGGCCCCGCCGCATCCGCGGTGATGTACGGCAGGTTGACGTCGGTCTGCTGGCTCGAAGACAGCTCGATCTTGGCTTTCTCGGCCGCCTCTTTCAGGCGCTGCATGGCAAGCGGATCCTGGCGCACATCGACGCCGGATTCCTTCTGGAACTGGTCCGCCAGGAAATTGATGATACGCAGGTCAAAGTCCTCGCCGCCCAGGAACGTATCGCCGTTCGTGGAGAGCACTTCGAACTGACGCTCGCCGTCGACGGCTGCGATCTCGATGAGGGACACATCAAAGGTGCCACCGCCCAGGTCGTACACGGCGATCTTGCGGTCACCGCCCTGCTTGTCGAGCCCGTAGGCGAGCGCCGCGGCGGTCGGCTCGTTGATGATGCGCTTGACTTCAAGGCCGGCAATGCGGCCGGCGTCCTTGGTCGCCTGGCGCTGTGAGTCATTGAAGTAGGCGGGAACCGTGATCACGGCTTCGGTCACGGGCTCACCCAGGTAATCCTCGGCGGTCTTCTTCATCTTCATGAGGACGCGCGCGGAGACTTCCGGCGGGGCCATCTTCTTGCCCTGCGCCTCGACCCACGCATCGCCATTGTCCGCGCGCACGACTTTGTAGGACACCATCTTGATGTCGCGCTGCACGACCTCGTCCTCGAAGCGCCGGCCGATGAGGCGCTTGACCGCGAACAGAGTGCTCTGCGGATTCGTCACCGCCTGACGTTTGGCCGACTGGCCGACCAATACTTCATCGTCCTTCGTAAAGGCGACGATGGAGGGCGTGGTGCGATCGCCCTCGCTGTTTTCGATCACCCGCGGCTTGCCGCCCTCCATAATGGCGACGCACGAATTGGTGGTGCCGAGATCAATGCCGATTATTTTTGCCATGAGATGACTCCGAATATGTCGCTAGCCGAAGGCTGTGTTGCACTTTTTGGGGTGTGCCCGGCCGCAATTCAAGTTCGATCCTGGATGATGCGGCGCCTCACGGCGCCTTGGCGATGATGACCCGCGCGGGCCGCAGAAGCCTGCCATTCAACTCATAGCCCGGCTGCACCACCTTCAGGATGGAATTGGGCTCTGCGCTCTCGGATGGCTGCGCCATCATGGCCTCGTGGAGAGACGGATCAAAGGGCTCTCCCAAAGGGTCCAGGGTTTTCACATCCTGCTTCTGCAGGGCCTTGTCGAGAAGCTTGAGGGTCGCTTCCTGGCCGGCTGCGATGCTCGCGCTATCGCCGCGTCCGGCGTTCTCGACCCCAAGCTCGAGACTGTCTTTCACAGGCAGGAGCTCAACGACGAACTTCTCAAGACCATAGCGATTGGCGGCCTCGATGTCCTTCTGCGCACGCTTGCGCACATTGTCGAGCTCGGCGACGGCCCGCAGATACTGATCCCAATGGTTCTTGGAGCGCTCCTCGGCCTGCACGAGTTCCTGTTGCAGGCGCTCAAGCTCAACGAGCTGGGTCGCGGTCTCCGGCAGCACGGCTGTCGGCTCGGCATCAGGGGAACGCATCAATAACTCCTTAAATTACAATCAACTACAGTACTAATATAATACAAAGTCTAAAATAGCGGGACTATGCTTGCCCGCATCAGGACCTGACTTTGGGCTCAACGGCGTGAATTCAAGGCGGCCCCGAGGAGCTTCGCCGTCATGTCAACGATCGGGATCACGCGCTCATAGGCCATGCGCGTCGGCCCGATCACACCGAGCACTCCAACCACCGCATCAGCGCTCCCATAGGGTGCCGTGACGACACTGCAGTCATCAAGGATCTGATAGCCCGACTCGTGGCCGATGAAAATTTGCACGCCCTCGGCGCCCAGTGAGTGATCCAGAAGATGCAGCACATCACGCTGCTCGTTGAAGGCCTCGAAGAGCCGGCGCAGCTTCTCGACGCTCGAGAGTTCGGCGACTCCCATGAGGTTCGTTTCGCCGGCGATGACGTATTCAAGCTTGTCCTTCTCGCCATCCGCAAACATGCGCTGCGCAACCGTGATCGCATCCAACATGATCTGATTGATGTCCTCACGCGTCTCGCGCAGCTGCCGCAAAAGCTCCGCCCGCAGCTCCGCGAGCGTGCGGCCGCGCAGCTGCTCGTTCAAGTAGTTCGAGGCGCGCTTCAGTTCCTCGGCGCTGTAATGGCGCTCCAATTGAATGATGCGGTTCTGCACCTCGTGGTCATCGAACACCAGGATGACGAGCACGCGCTTCTCCGACAGCGCCACAAACTCGATCTGGGTGGTGGCCGTCACCGGCGTGCGCGGCAGCGTCACAACGCCCGCGAGATGCGTGACGCTCGAGAGGAGCTGGGATGCGGCCGCGACGAGCGCCTTCTTATTGTCGTGAGTGCCGTCCAGCTGGCGGCGGATCTCGATGACCGCCGCGCCATCAAGCGGCTGCACCTGCAGCAGCGTGTCGACGAAAAACCGATAGCCCTTGTCGGTCGGGATCCGTCCGGCGGAGGTGTGCGGGGATGTGACGAAGCCCCATTCCTCAAGGTCCGCCATCACGTTCCTGATGGTCGCGGAGCTCAACTGCAGCCCGGAGTCGCGCGACAGCACCCGTGAGCCGACCGGCTGGCCCTCACGGATGTAGTTTTCTATGAGTGCCCGCAGCAGCTGTTGAGCGCGGTCACTCAGCGCATCGTCCCGAGCATCGTTCACCATGTCCGGCAGAAGCTAGCGATGCGCGTGCCGAGCGTCAAGCAAGGCGCTTGCCTTCATGACAAACGGGCGATTGGCCGCTTTGGGCGCTCGTGTTACAAAGACCGCCGCCCTCGCCGCATCGCGAGGCTTGTCCAAGGGACGGTGAATGGCCTTTCCGGTTCGCGCCTGTGCGCTCGTCGGCCGCTTTGCGGACCCGCAGGTCGCCGAGCCCTTGAGCGTGCTCGTGCCGCATCTGCAGTCGCGGCAGATCACGGTGCTGGTGAGCGAGGAGACGCCGCTGCCTGCGGGCATGCAGCACATCGTGCGGCTGCCGACCGCGGAGCTTGCCGCGCGCGCGGACCTCGTCGTCGCCATTGGCGGGGACGGTACGCTCCTTTATGCGGCGGGCCTTGTGGCCCGGCACAACGTGCCGCTGCTCGGCATCAACCGCGGGCATCTGGGCTTTCTCACCGACGTCATGCCCGAGCAGCTCGTGGCCGAGGTCGATGCCGCTTTGCAAGGCAAGCTCGACTCCGACGAGCGCCCGCTGTTGACCGCACGGCTCGAGAATGCGAGCGGCGTCTTCGCCGACACGCTGGCGTTGAACGACGTCGTCATGCAGCGCCTGGCCACGGGGCGCATGGTCGATTTTGAGACACACGTCGACGGACGCTACGTCAACACGCACGCGGGCGATGGCGTCGTCATCGCAAGCGCAACCGGCTCGACCGCCTATGCCCTCTCCTGCGGCGGACCGATCGTCGAACCGCATCTCGACGTGTTCGTCATGGCGCCAATAAGCCCGCACACCCTGTCGGACCGCCCGCTCGTCATCTCGGCGCGCTCGAGCATCGAGCTGCGACTCCTCGAGCGCCACGACACGCGTGCGCAATTGGTGTGCGACGGCGCGGTGCGCGCCGAAATCGAGCCCGGGGATCGCCTGCTCATCAAACAGGCGCAGGAGCGGGTGACGCTGCTGCACCCGATAGGTCACGACTTCTATCGGCTCTTGCGCTCGAAGCTGCATTGGGGCCGTGGCAGTCACGATCACTCCCGCTGAGGATCCCGTGCTGACCTCACTGCAAATCCGTGATTTCGCCATCATCGATGCCATCGAGATCGAATGGCGCCCGGGTTTGACTGTGCTCACTGGGGAAACCGGCGCCGGCAAATCCATCGTGGTCGACGCGCTGCAGCTTCTCGCGGGCGGTCGCGCCGGCGCCGAAGTCGTGCGCCACGGCGCCGAACGCGCCGAAGTCTCGGCGACCTTTGACGTGGTGCAGGCTCCGCGGGAACTGAAGCGCTGGCTCGAGGAGCAGGCCATCAGCTGCGAGGGCGAGCTCACCGTGCGCCGCGTCGTCGGCAAGGACGGCCGTTCGCGTGCCTTTTTGAACGGCCAAGCGGCGCCGCTGCAGCTTTTGCGCGACGCGGGCAACATCCTGATCGACATTCATGGCCAGCACGAATTTCAGTCGCTCGTGCGCAGCGCCTCCCAGCGCGAGCTTCTCGATGGCTTCGGGCGGCTCGACTCCCTAACGGGCCAAGTCGGCATCGCGCATCGGGTCTGGCTTGAGATCCTGAATCGCACTCTGGATTTGGAGGGCCGGGCGCGCGACCGCGACGCGCGTCTCGATTTCCTGCGCCATCAGGAGCGCGAACTTGACGCCCTGCAGCTCGCGCCCGCGGAGGTCGCAGAGCTGACGGCGGAGCGCGCGCGTCTTGCCAACCGCGGCCGCTTGGCTGAGGGCGCGCAGGCTGCACTGCTGCAGCTTTTTGAAGAGGATGAGGGCAGTGCCCATGCGAGTGTCAGCCGCGCGCTCGGGGCGTTGAAGAGTCTCGCCGGCGTCGATGCGACGCTCGCAAGCGTCGCCACCCTTGTCGCGGAAGCGGGCATTCAGATCCGCGAGGCGGCGCGCGAGCTGCAGCACTATTTGGATGGCCTTGATGTGGACACCGGCCGCCAGAATCACGTCGAAGAGCGGCTGGCGGCGATCGAGGAGCTCGCGAGGAAGCATCGCGTGACGCCTGCCGAGCTGCCCGAACGTGCGCGCGCTCTCAGCGAAGAACTGGATGGGCTCGAGCGCGCCGATACGGACCTTGCGAGCCTGAAGAAGGATCAGGCCGCCTCCCTTGAGAACTACCGCACGCTTGCGCAGCAGCTCTCGGCGCGGCGCGCGACTGCCGGCCGTCAGCTCGCCAAGGACATTACAAACAGGATGCAGTCGCTGGGCATGACGGGCGGGCGCTTTCAGGTCGAGGTCACACCGCTCAGCAGCGCCGAGCCCGCCGTACACGGCATCGACCAGATCGAATTTCGCGTCACGGCAAACCCCGGCCAGCCGCTGCGGCCGCTTGCCAAGGTTGCATCGGGCGGCGAGCTCTCGCGCCTGTCGCTCGCCGTGCAGGTGTCGTGCGCGGCGCGCGACACACGCTGCATGATCTTCGATGAAGTCGATGCCGGCATAGGCGGCGCAGTGGCCGAGATCGTCGGCCGCGAGCTGCGCGCCTTGGGCGAGCGCGGCCAGGTCATTTGTGTCACCCATCTGCCGCAGGTCGCATCCCAAGGCCATCAGCATCTTCGGGTAACCAAGGTGACCGACGGCAAGACCACGCGCACCCATGTCGCAGCGCTCGCGCCGGCCGAGCGGATTGAGGAGCTCGCACGCATGCTGGGCGGCATCGAAGTGACCGCAAAGGCGCGCGCGCATGCGAGCGAAATGCTGCGCGCCGCGGCGCCCGCGGCGGCTGTCACCGCGACGGCAAAACGGCGCTCATAGATTTAGGAGACTTTCTTCTTGTACGGACAGGCCGGGCGCCGGCAGTGTCCGTAGAGGATGAGTGAATGATCGCGGATCTCAAACCCTAGGCGTTTCGCAACCGCCGTCTGCCGTGCCTCGATTCCCTCTTCGGTGAACTCTTCGACCCGTCCGCACTCCAGACACACGATGTGATCGTGGTGCGTACCCTCGTTCAATTCGAACACCGCCATGCCGTCTTCGAAATGATGTCGCGTGACGAGGCTCGCCGCTTCGAACTGAGTGAGCACGCGATACACGGTCGCAAGGCCGATGTCTTCGTTCGACTCAAGGAGGCTGCGGTAGATGTCTTCCGCAGACAGATGCCGCGTGCTGCTGCGCTCGAGAATCTCCAAGATCTTCAGCCGCGGCAGCGTGACCTTGAGGCCAACCTTGCGAAGATCCTTGCCTTCCATTTTGCGAACTCTCCGCCGGCAAGCCTATAACGAGCCCGCCCGGCTGCCCGTGTATGATATCAACCACATTATCCTCCATTGGACTGACATGCGCCTATTGCAACCCGATCGACTGAGCGCACCGCCTGTGCACATCGCAATGGCGCTCCTTCTGTGCTTGAGCCTCGCCCAGGGCTGTGTCTATCGCATGGCAATCCAGCAAGGCAATTTCCTGGAGCCGCGCTTGGTGGATAAGCTCGAGATCGGCATGACCCGCAGCCAGGTGCGCTATCTCCTGGGCACGCCCATGGTGCCCGACACGTTTGACCTCGACCGCTGGGACTACGTGTACTACCTTAAAAAAGGCCATGTGCACCGCCCGGTGCACCGCCGGCTCACGGTCTATTTCGAAGGCGACAAGGTCGCGCGGGTGGAGAAAGAGGGCGAGAACGCCGCCCCGCAGACCGACCCGGTCACGCCGGGCGGACGCGCAGGCGCTTAACGGCTGCGGCGCGCCGCGAGGCGCGCTTGTCGGACACGCTCGCGCCGTTCCTGCCGCGGATCGTTCGGCAAGTTGCGGTAGAGCTCGATCCGGTCGCCGTCCGCGGGTACATCGGTGCGCGCGCGCAGCTCGCCAAAGATGCCAACCGGCGCGTCATCCCACGGCACATCCACAAGTTGCACAAGCACACGAGCCGCGCTGATCGCATCCTCAATGCTGGCGTTGAGCGGTAATTCCACCGTCCATAGATGCTGTCGGTGAGGCGTGGCGTAGGCCACCAGGCAGCGCTTCACATTCGAATCATCACGGTTGGGGTGCGCGCGCCCGAGCGACGAAGGCGTCCAGGAGAGAGGCGACCGTCGCCGCGAACAGCGGCTCGAAAATGACCCCGCTCACGGGGTTCGAGAACGCAAAACGCATCGTGAGCTCCACCCGACAGCCCGCATCCCCGATCGGGCTGAGGAGCCACTCGCCCTCGAGCACGCGAAAGGGTCCGCGTACGAGGTGCATCCTCACCCGTCGATCGGGCAGCAAGTCATTGCGCGTGGTGAATTCCGCGCGCAGCGCGCCGCGCCGCACGCCCATGGTTGCGACGACTTCAGTAGCCGTGCGTGACTCGATGCGTGCGTGCGTGCATCCGGGGACGAATTCCGGATAGCGCTCTACATCATTGATGAGCGCAAAGAGCCGCGCCGGCGACTGTGCCACGAGCGCCGAGCGCTTAACTTCCCTCATGGCGGGATTGTCACAAGACAGCCGGCCCCCTCACAACCGCCTTAGGTACAATCGCCGCCCCGTCGACGTGCTCCCTCATGACCCAAGCCGCCCCCGCTCCTCGCCTCATCGCAGAGAATCGCAAAGCGCGCTTCGAGTATTTCATCGAAGAGCGCTATGAGGCGGGTCTCGCCTTGCAAGGCTGGGAGGTCAAAGCCATGCGCGCGGGACGTGCGCAGCTGGCTGAGGCTTATGTGTACCTGCGCGCCGGCGAAGCGTTCCTGATTGGTGCGCACTTGTCCCCTCTGCGCTCAGCCTCAACTCACGTGACCGCTGATCCGGTGCGCACGCGCAAACTGCTCCTGAAGAGAAGTGAGCTGCAAGCGCTCATCGGCTCGGTCGAACGGCGCGGCTATACGCTCGTGCCGCTCGAGCTTTATTGGAAGGCGGGACGGGCGAAGCTCTCGGTCGGACTTGCGAAAGGCAAGAAGCAGCACGACAAACGTGCGGTGGAAAAAGACCGCGACTGGCAGCGCGACAAAGCCCGTCTACTGCGCGGACGCTAGTCACGCTGCGCGTCAAACTAGGCGCCGGAAGCGCAACTTTGCGCGCACGAAGCCGCCTGCGCCGCCCATGCTGCCAAACATGGCGTACACCCACCGTCTGGGCTATGCTGGATCCGACCTTTGGGGGCGACCGGATTCGACGTGGGTCGCGAAACTTCAGGGGCGTGCCGAGGTGCAGTGGCCCTCGTTAAACACTGCTGCAAACTTATAGTTGCCAACGACAGTAACTACGCCTTAGCTGCCTAAACGCAGCTGACCTCTGACCGGCTCGTGCCTATGCGAACGAATCAGGGGACGCGCTCATAGGATCGAGAGCCGGTGTGCGACGGGCCGGTTTTTTAAGAGTCACCGTCTGCTGGCGTTGCGTCTTCCCTGCTGCTCGGGTAGCGCCGCGTGAGAATCAAAGAGACAGCTACGTACGTAGATGCTGAAATGTAGGGCTTGCGGACGGGGGTTCGATCAAGGGTCGCGTCGGCTCGTAAGGGCCGAATGAAAACGGAGCTCACATCGGTGAAACCTGACGGCGCCGTCAAAACGGACGGCGGCATGGCAACGCCGAGGGGTAGGAAGAGGGCCAACTTCAGGCCTGCCCTGTAGAGACTTATAGACTCGCCGAAGACGCTCACGTCTGGGTGAGCACTAGGATCCGGAATCAGGACTTGGGTCCACCGGATAACACGCTCCGCATGCTTGTCAGATGGCTGGCAAGCATGAAGGCATAGTCCAGGCCGTGGCGAAAGCCCCGGGTCAACTGTCCCCCCGCCTCCACCATCTGTTGTTTTCCGGCCCACGAGGGCCGGGAAGCGCGGATGCATTACTCATAAGAGCCGGCAATTATTGCCCGTCAGTTCCAAGCATCCTCGCTGTAGGTGCGCGTGTGGGCTTCGCGCCCGCGCGCGTACAGGGTGTTTTGAGATGAAACTCGGCCGGCGAGTGGCGGGCGCCGGCCGCATCACAAAAATAAAGTCCGAGCATGCGCTCGACATTCACCAAGCTGTGCCTGCATGTTGTCGAGTCGCAGGGCGCCTGCTTTGCTCGTTCAAGTCTCGCCATTTTTGCAAACCTACGAGCCAGGTCGCGCTCACATTTTGCTTGAGGAATACTGGCCGGTAATGCCGCGGCAAGGTCGTGACGCGCCGGCACAGCGCACGAGTCGCGCCGCGTTCGAGGACTGTTTACTTGCCATCCGGATGTGCGGCGGCGCGCCAAGCATTCAGTTGCGGGGTCGCTCACCGTCAAGTGACAACAAGGGCCCGTAGAGCTCCGGACGGCGGTCGCGAAATACAAACCAGTTGTTACGCAGCTGCGCAAGTGCCGCAAGATCAAATGTCGCCGTCAGGATCGCGTCACCCTCCTCGGGCGCCTCAGCGACCTTGGCGCCGGTCGCATCGGCGATGAACGATGAGCCGTAAAAGCGAATGAAGAGGCCCTGCGGATCCTGCAGGGAGCGCTCCAGGCCATAGCGATTCGAGGCAATGAGCGGCACGAGATTCGCGGCCGCCTGACCCTGCTGCGCGCGCTGCCAGTGTTCGCGCGAATTCACGGCCAGCGCCGGCGGCGGCTCACTGCCGATGGCGGTTGGAAAGAAGAGTAGCTCCGCACCCTGAAGCGCCATCACGCGCGCTGTTTCGGGGAACCACTGGTCCCAGCAGATGCCGACACCGATGCGCGCGAAGCGCGTGTTCCAGACCTTAAAGCCGGTATCGCCGGGGCTAAAATAATTCTTTTCCTGATAGCCCGGACCGTTTGGGATGTGCGCTTTTCTATAGACACCGAGGATTGCACCGTCAGCGTCCACGATGGCAACCGAATTGAAGAACGTGCGGCCTGAGCTTTCAAAGAAGCTCACCGGCAGCACGACAGAAAGCTCGCGCGCTATCGCCTGAAAGTGCTTGACCGCACGGTTGCCATCGAGCGGCCGCGCGAGCGCAAGATGCCGCACGTCCTGCTCAATACAGAAGTACGGAGTCTCAAAGAGCTCAGGCAAGAGAATGATCTGCGCACCGCTCGCGGCGGCGGCGCGCACTGCGCGCTCCGCCTGCGCGATATTGCTGTCAATATTCCAATCGCAGGAAAACTGAATCGCAGCCACCGTTACCGGGCGTGACTCGGCGCGAAAATGCTCGGGCTCCAAAGGCGGTCCCCCCCCAACGATGCGTCAATGCGGCAGGCGCTTCTCGTCTGCAGACGCGGCAAGCCCCGGAAAGAGTGCCTGATCGAGCGCCTGCACGTAAGTTGACACATCAGCGGGGCCCGGCACCAGGATCCGCCCGTTGATGAGCAGATTCGGCGTGCCATTGACGCCCAGGCCCTGGAGACGCTTCTCCTCCGCATCGACCTGCGCGCCACCGGAGACCGGGTCATTGAATGCGGCGAGCGTCGCCGGGGCGAGCCCACGTTCGCGCGCGACTTCCTCGAGAATCTCATGATCGCCAATATCAAGGCCGCGTTCGAAGAAAGCGCTGAAGAGCGCGTCGACGAGGGCGCCTTGCAGTCCGTCACCCTCGGCGAGCTTCACCAGGCGATGCGCCTCGCGGGTATCGGGCATGCCCTTTAGCTGCTCGAAATCAAATTGAATTCCCAGCTCCCGCCCTGCCTGCGAGAGCGTCTTATGCGCCAAGTCTACGCTTACGCCAGGGGGCAGGCGGGTCGCCAAATGGTCGCGCCAGGCGCTCGACGCCGGGGGCACCTCGCTCTTCGCGCGCAGGCCGTGCCAGCGCAACGCAGGAGCCGAGGTTGCGTACAGGTTGTCAAGTGCGCGCTCGAGCTTGCGCTTGCCGAGAAAGGACCAAGGACAGGCGAAATCCGCGATCAGGTCGAACTCAAGGGGGGGCCTGACGGCGTCAGCGGCGACAAGTTGCGTGTTCATGGCGTGTATCTGGAGCGGACGCGGTCGAAAATCAAGCTGCCGGGGCGCTCTGCACCCCCAAGCCCATCTGTTCATTGATGCGCATCGCAGTTTCGAGCGCCCGCAGGCCCGCCGCGCCGCTGACGATCGGCGCGACGCCGGTGCGCGCGCACTGCAGGAACGAATCGATCTCCGCCTTCAAGGCATCCCCTTGCTCGAGGTTCTGCTCCTCGATGATGACCGGCAGCTCGCCCGCGCCGACAGGCGCGGGACGCTTCTTAATGACCGTCAGGATCTTCTGCTGCAGATCGATCGACAGATACGCCTCATCCTCGAATATCCGCAGTTTGCGCTCGGTCTTCATACTCACGCGGCTCGCCGTGGCGTTGGCAACGCAGCCGTTTGCAAAACGGATGCGGGCATTGGCGATATCGATCCCTTCGGAGAACACTGCCGTGCCGATCGCGTCGATCGAGGCGATCGGCGCATCGACGATACTCTGCACAATGTCGATGTCGTGGATCATGAGATCCAGCACCACATTCACATCTGTGCCGCGCTCGCGGTAGGGTGCAAGTCTGTGACACTCGATGAAGCGCGGCGCCTTCAAATGCGGCTCAGCGGCGAGGATCGCCGCATTGAAACGCTCCAGGTGCCCGACCTGCAGGACGCGCCGGTGCGCTGCCGCAATCGCAATGAGCTCGCGCGCCTCGGCGGGCGTCTCCGTCATGGGCTTCTCAACGAGCACGTGCGCGTCGGCGCTCAGAAAATCGCGCGCGATGGCGAAGTGATAGGGCGTCGGCGTAACGACGCTTACGACATCGACGCGGCCCAGAAGTTTGTGGTGATCCGCGAGCACTTCGACGCCAAATTCCCGCGCAGCCAGCGCGCGTGCTTCCGCGCGCGTATCCACCACCGCGACGAGTTCGCAATCGGCCGCCTGCGCATATTTCTGCGCATGAAACCGGCCGAGATAGCCGACGCCGATCACGGCTGCTCTGATTTTCGTCATGGCGGCGCTATTATGCCCGGCCGCAAGTAAGGAGCCCGTCCACTTGGAATCCACAGCGTCGGAGGAAGACGAGCCGCGTGTCAGCCGGCCAGGTGTGATCCGCGAGCTTTTGATCGGCGGCAGCGCGATCCTCGTGGGACTTGTCGTAGCGCCGCTCCTCGTCTATATGATGGGGCGTTCCGCCCTCGGCCCGTACACGCACGGCGGCGCCGGACGGTTGCTTGCCGATTACATCGTGGGACTGATGCACGGCGTGCCGGTCTTCTGGGTGGTCGCCCTCGGGCCCTACGTTATGACCCTTCTGGTACGGCTGGTGAACGTCCTCGTGCGGCGCAGATACTAAGCGCCGCACCAGGGCGGCGCCCGCTCCTTTTCGGGAACCCTCACCGGCCTGCGCGGCTCTAACAGGAAGCCACTATACTCAAGGCCAGTAAAGCCACACGGCGAGGCTCAGGAGCGCAACGAGCGC
Organism: Steroidobacteraceae bacterium; assembly: GCA_036833805.1. GTDB lineage: Bacteria > Pseudomonadota > Gammaproteobacteria > Steroidobacterales > Steroidobacteraceae > PALSA-1196. The sequence goes on from DAITPA010000002.1 coordinate 37,668, forward strand.
CACGCTGGCTTGCAAAGCGCCAGCGAAGCACGCGCAACTCCCCGTAGAAGCTTGCGAAGGAGGCGGCCGAGATCAGTGTGAACACCGCGATGCCGCGCGCAAGTGGCAGGCGCTCCGGCGCGAAGCGCGCGCCGCTGTCCGACAGGAAAAGGAAGACGACCCACGTCAGGATGAGCCCGACGGCAATTGATACCGCCGAGCCCATCACAATTCCAAGGAGTACGGCGAGTGGGCGCATGATACTTGGGCGCAAGATGAATCGGCCGCGGCGCCGCCGGCACACTTGATGGTGTGCGCCGGGCGTTCGAGCCTTGCAGTTTGCAGTGTACCGAAATTGGCGAGTGACATTACGTGATGCGAAAAACCCTGCGTCGTTTCTCTCCTTGGATCGCAGCGCTGCTGCTGACCGCAGCGGCGCTCAGCGTGGTGAGCGCAACGCCGACCCCGGCAGCAAGCTCGATCCTGCCGCCCGGAGCGGTCGCGCCGACTGACAACCAGCGCTCGATCGCACGCAAGGTCGGCTCAATCCTCGAGCAGTACCATTACCGCCACGCGACCATTGACGGTCACTTCTCAAGCCAGGTCTACGATCGCTACCTCGATTTCTTGGACGGCCAGAGAAGCTACTTTCTCGCCAGCGACATCGCCGAGTTTGAGCCCTGGCGCATGCGCTTCGACGGCATGATCCACACCGGCGAGATTGATCCTGCGTATCTCATTTTCGGGCGCTTCCAGGAGAGAAACCGCCAGCGCATCCGCTATGCGCTCGGGCTTCTGAAGAGCGAGCCTGACTGGACAGTGAACGAGACCTTTCAGTTCGATCGGCTGCACACGCCCTGGCAGGCGAATGAAGTGGATATGAATGAGCTGTGGCGCAAGCGCGTCAAGAACGACGCGCTGTCGCTGATGTTGACCAACAAGACGTGGCCCGAGGCGTCCGAGATTCTGCGCAAGCGCTACGAGCGGGTATTGAAGCGCGTCGATCAGATCAAATCTGAGGACGTGTTCGAAAACCTGATGAACGCCTACGCGCGCACCTTCGATCCGCATTCGAGCTACTTCTCCCCCAATAATTCCGAGGAGTACCGCATCCAGATGAGCTTGAACTACGAGGGCATCGGCGCCTCGCTGCAGCTCGTCGACGACTACGTCACCATCATGAACCTGATCCAGGGCGGCCCGGCCGCCGCGGCCGGCACTCTGGTGGCCAACGATCGGATCACCGGGGTCTCGCAGAGCCACGATGGCGCGGTGGTCGATGTCATCGGCTGGCGCCTGGATGATGTCGTGCAGTTGATCCGCGGCAAGGCGGGCACGCTCGTGCGCCTGCAGGTGCTGCCGGCGGGCGCGGCGCCCGGAGCTGCCGAGAAGAATCTCGAGTTCGTGCGCAACAGGGTTACGCTCGAAGCGCAAGCTGCGCACAAGGAAGTCAAGAACATCACGCGCGATGGCCGCATGCTCAAAGTCGGCGTCGTCACCGTGCCCGGCTTCTATCAGGATATTGCCGCGCAAACATCCGGCGATGAGAACTACCGCAGCACGACGCGCGATGTGCGCCGCCTGCTAGGCGAGCTCAAAGCCGAGCATGTTGACGGTCTAGTGCTCGATCTGCGCAACAACGGCGGCGGCTATCTGCCCGAGGCGACCGCGCTCACGGGACTCTTCATCAAACACGGACCGGTCGTGCAGCTGCGCGATACCACCGGCCGGCTTGAAGTGCTCGATGATCCCGAACCCGCGAGCGACTACGACGGCCCGCTCGCAGTGCTCGTCGATCGCTTCAGTGCTTCGGCATCGGAGATCTTCGCAGCCGCGATTCAGGACTACCACCGCGGCATCATTCTAGGCCAGCGCACCTTTGGCAAAGGCACCGTTCAGAACCTCGTGCCGCTGGATCGCTTCTCAGCGCGCCCCGTCAATGGCCAGCTGACGGTGACTATCGGCAAGTTCTACCGCATCACGGGTGAGAGCACGCAGCACCGCGGCGTTGAGCCTGACGTTGAACTGCCATCGGCGATTGATATGAAGGAAGTGGGCGAAAGCGCGCTCGACTCGGCGCTGCCCTGGGATCGCATCGCAGGCGTGCCGTTTCACGCCGCGGGCCAGCCCAATGCTCCCATCCCCACGCTCGTCAGCGACGAGGATAGTCGTGCGCAGCACGATCCGGACTATCGCTGGCTCGTCGCCGACATCGCTGCCATCGATAACATCCGCGAGCAGCGCACGATATCGCTCAACTTGAATGCGCGACGCGAGGAGCGCGTGCGCGAGGAACATGAGCGGCTGCAGCGCGAGAACGACCGCCGCGTCGCCAAAGGTGAAGCGGCGCTCAAAACCATCGAGGAACTAGATAAAGCCGACCTGCCCGACGTAGTACTCGTACAAGCTGCCGAGATCATGGCGGACATGGTGAGCGGCGTGCGGGCCACGCCGGCACCGGTGGGCCGTGAAACCGCGCGCCGCGGTTAGCGCAGAAGCACCCTAAAGAGATCCCAGGTGTCCTCGGCGAGGACATTCGGCAGCTTCGCCGCCGTCGTCCCGACGGCGGCCTTTGCAAGCACATCGCCTTCGACGATCGCAATCGACTCCGGCGTCGGCACCGTATCGCTCGTGTTGCGGTAGCGCACGATCTTCTTCAAGCGCTCGCCGCGATCGCGCACTTCCTGCGCAATGTTGGTGCGCACGGAAATGCGCTGGCTCGCGCGCTCAATCTCCACCATCAGCGCTTCGCATTCGGCGCGCGTGCCGTATTCGTCGGTGATCTCACGATGCGCAGTCGCTTCGCGGGCGCGCGCCACGAGAGAGGTCTTGATGAGGCGCAGACACAGCACTTCCGCGTAGGCGATCGCCGTTATGTTGATCACGCGCCGCGCCTCGACCGACAGTCCCGGAAACTCCGGCTGCGGTTCCTGCTCGAGCTCCGCCGCGACCGCGCGCGCCGCGTCCATTGCAATGTCTGCGTTGCGCGCCGCGACGCGGGCCGCGTCGCGCTCGTGGCCGAGCCTGCGGCGCTTGAAATAATGCCAAAATTTTGCCAGCCGGGCGTAGGCCGCATTCAAATCGGACACCTGACCGCGCGCCAAAGCTGCGCTCGTCTGCGCGGCGTTCAAACGCGTCTCGACTTCCTGGCGGCGCGCGAACTGGCGGCGGTTGTGCTCGGCCAAGTGCGCGCGGCGTTCACGCTCTTCGAGCTGGCGTGCAAGTTCGGCTACATACTGCTCAATGAGCTCGCGCCCGAGCTGCCACAGGCGGCGCAGCTGATAGAACACGAGTGCCGGAAAGCCGCTCTCCGAAACTCCGAGCCGCGCTTCGAGCACACCCAGCATCTCCTGGGTGCGCAGCGTTGCGCCTTCCTGCTGTTTAATGCGATCTTTGAGACGATAGATCTCGTCCTGCAGCGCAGCGTAGGATTTCTTGAGCTCGGCGCGATTGCGAAACAACGCGAGCACGCGCCCATCCTCCGGATCCTCGGAGTCGAGACGAACGTTGAGCTTCAATCGCCCAAGCTGTCGCAATGCCTTCATGAGAAATGCGGTGGCCACCGCTTGCGCGCCTCACGTGCGCGGAACAATCCCCGAGCCCGCGCAAAAGCGGTGGCCGCGCTCCACACAATATTCCAGCCACTTATTTAGCATCAGATTGCGCGCCCAGCGCTGATCCAGTTCACGCTCCGCGCGGCTGCGCAGGGCTTTTAGGACCGGGTGCGGATGCGTGGCCGCCCAGGCCTGTGCCTCGACGAGACGCGCGTCGTGGTAAATGCGGATGCGCATGTCCGGGTACTCAAGCGGCTCGGAGGGATGCGACAGAAGATAGGTCAAACTGAGCGTAGTGGTGTACGGGCAGCGCTCGGTGACATTGAGAACGAGGTCACAGTCTTCTGCCAGGCTTGAACGATAACGGCCGTCAAGCGCTGCAAGCTTGCCGGCGAGCCAACCGAAGCGAATATAGTTGCTCTCGTACAGGCCCATCAACGCAACGAAGCTGCGCGGGCGCGCGCGCCAGGAAACGAGGGTGAGCGTATCGTTGAACATGCACCCGACTATATCGCAGCGCGCAGTCGGCGCAAGCCTCGAAAACGGGGATTTTTCGCACTTCGATAGTTTAGGGTCGCAGACGCCGCTCGATGCCGGTATTATTGAGAATGCGACTCGCGAGCTCCTCGATCGAGCACTCCGTGGTATCGAGTGACGGAATCGCGTAACGCGCAAACAGCGCCTCGGCCGCGCGAATCTCATATTGGACTTGCTGCCGCGATGCATAGCGGCTCTCCGGCCGGCGCTCGCCGCGGATCTGCTGCAGACGCTCCGCCTTGATCGTCAGCGCATAGAGCTTCTGCCGGTAAGCATTGACGCGCGGCGGCAGCGTGCCCGCCTCCAAATCATCCTCCGTGAGCGGATAATTTGCCGTGTAAATGCCATATTGCAGGGCCATGTACAGGCACGTCGGCGTCTTGCCCGAGCGCGACACTCCGAGCAATATCACATCTGCGCGCGCATAATCGGCGCCGTTGCCATCATCGTGCGTGAGCGCGAAGTTGGTGGCATTGATGCGCGTCGTGTAAGTTGCAAGGTCCGCCATGCCGTGGGCGCGGCCGGCGCGGTGTGTCGAGCGCGTGGCAAGTTCGTCCTCGAGGGGGCCAACGAAGGCTGCAAAGAAATCGAGGAACAGTGCGCGACTTCTGAGCACAATGTCGCGCAGATCATCCTGCACGAGCGTACTGAAGACGATGGGGCGCACGCCCTCCTCGTCCGCCGCGCGATTGATGCGGCGAACCGCTTCCTCTGCCTTGTCAACGCTCGACACAAATGGCAAAGTCACTGCCCGAAATTCTAGGCCCTCGAACTGCGTTAAGAGACTGTGGCCCATCGTCTCTGCGGTTACGCCCGTCTGGTCCGATACGAAAAACACCGTTCGGCGGCTCATGGTTTGCAAGTCCTAAAGATGGCGCGTGAAAGCGCGGTATTTGAGGAATTCAATTGAACGCCTACGTCATTCCCTTCGAAGAGCTAACGATGCGCGACGTCGAGATCGTCGGCGGCAAGAACGCATCCCTCGGAGAGATGATAGGCCAACTGTCGACGCTCGGCGTGCACGTGCCGGGGGGCTTTGCAACCACCGCGCAGGCTTTTCGCGATTTTCTTGTGCAGGGCGGACTTGCCGCGCGCATCACTAAAGAGCTCTCCCATCTTGACGTTGCGGACGTCACCAAGCTTGCCGCGACCGGCGTCGAAATCAGAAACGCAATCATGGCAACGCCGTTCCCTGCCGCGCTCGAGAAGGCGGTGTTGGCCGCGTTTGAGCGCATGCGCGCTGGCGAGGAGATCGCGGTCGCGGTGCGCTCCTCCGCCACGGCCGAGGATCTGCCCGAGGCGTCGTTCGCCGGCCAGCAAGAGACATTCCTCAACGTGCGCGGCGGCGCTGACGTGCTCGCCACAATGCACAAGGTGTTCGCCTCACTCTTCAATGATCGCGCCATCGCCTATCGGGTACACCAGGGCTTTGATCATGCGGCGGTCGCCCTCTCGGCCGGCGTACAGCACATGGTGCGAAGCGACTTGGGCGCGGCCGGCGTCATGTTCACGCTCGATACGGATTCGGGCTTTCGCGACGCGGTCTTCATCACGGCATCTTACGGCTTGGGCGAGACCGTCGTACAAGGCGCGGTGAATCCGGACGAGTTTTATGTTTACAAGCCGGCGCTGCGCGCCGGCAAACACGCCATCATCCGCAAGAATCTCGGCGGCAAAGCTATCAAGATGATCTACGCGCCAAGCGGCGCGGAGCGAGTTGCAACTGTGAACGTGCCGGTTGCTGAGCGCGCGCGCTTCTCGCTCGCAGACGAGGACATCCTGACCCTGGCGCGTCAGGCGCTTGTCATCGAGGAGCACTACGGGCGCCCCATGGACATCGAATGGGGCAAGGATGGCGCGAGCGGCGAGATCTTCATTCTGCAGGCGCGCCCGGAAACCGTACAGAGCCGAAGCGGCCGCACGATTCAGCGCTTCTCGCTGAAACGCCGCTCGACGATTCTCGCCACCGGCCGCAGCATCGGCCAGAGAATCGGCGCTGGGCCTGCGCGCGTGGTGCGCAGCGCGGCTGAAATGGCGCGCGTGCAGACGGGCGATGTACTGGTGGCCGACATGACCGATCCTGATTGGGAGCCGGTCATGAAGAGGGCTTCTGCCATCGTCACCAATCGCGGCGGGCGCACTTGTCATGCCGCCATTATCGCGCGCGAGCTTGGGGTTGCGGCGGTGGTCGGCTGCGGGGATGCGACCGAGCGCGTTCGCGAGAGCCAGGAAGTCACTGTCTCCTGCGCCGAGGGCGAAACCGGCTACGTGTACGAGGGCCTCTTGGATTTCGAGCGCAAGCAGATCGAGCTTGACACGCTGCCAAAAATTCCCGTCAAGATCATGATGAACGTCGGCAATCCCGACCGCGCATTTGGCTTCGCGGGCATTCCGCACCGCGGCGTGGGACTTGCGCGCCTCGAATTCATCATCAACCGCATGATTGGCGTGCACCCGCGTGCACTCCTTGAATTTGATCGCCTCGACGGCGAGCTGCAGGAACAGATCCGTGTGCAGATGGCGGGGTACTCAGACCCGGTCGGCTTTTACGTTGAGAAGCTTGCCGAGGGCATCGCGCAAATCGCCGCGGCGTTTGCTCCGCAGCCCGTGATCGTGCGCCTGTCGGATTTCAAATCCAACGAATACGCCAATCTCATCGGCGGGCGCGCCTATGAGCCGACCGAGGAGAACCCGATGCTGGGCTTTCGCGGCGCGGTGCGCTACGTGGATGAGGCCTTCAGACCCTGCTTCGAGCTTGAATGCCGCGCCCTGCTGCGCGTGCGTGAGGACATGGGACTCACGAACGTGCAGGTCATGGTGCCGTTCGTGCGCACAGTCAAGGAGGCGCGTCAGGTCACGCAGCTACTGGCGGCGAATGGCCTTGCCCGCGGCGTCAATAATCTGAAGATCATCATGATGTGCGAACTGCCGACGAATGCGCTGCTCGCCGATGAGTATCTGGAATATTTCGACGGCATGTCGATCGGCTCGAACGACATGACGCAATTAACTCTCGGCCTTGATCGCGACTCCTCCATCCTCGCGAAGCTCTTCGACGAGCGGGACCCCGCGGTGAAGGCGCTGCTTAAGATGGCGATCGCCAGCTGCAAGCGCCTTGGCAAATACGTCGGCATCTGCGGCCAGGGCCCCTCCGACCATCCGGAGCTTGCCCGCTGGCTCGTCGAGCAGGGAATCGACAGTCTGTCCTTAAATCCGGACTCGGTGGTTGAAACCTGGATGTTCCTCGCAACGCCTGCGAACACTGCGCCTCACACGCCGGATCAACCGCCGCCGCTGTAAGCGGCAGCGAAGAGCTGCACGCGGTAGTATTTCAATTCGCGGATCGATTCGTGGATGTCCGCCTGGGCCAGGTGCGCCCCTGCCTTTACAAAACCCTCGGCGACGCCCGGCGCCCAGCGGCGCGCGAGCTCCTTCAAAGTGCTGACGTCAAGATTGCGATAGTGGAAGAAGCGCTCAAGGGCCGGCATCTGCCGCGCAAGAAAACGCCGATCCTGGCAGATGCTGTTGCCGCACATTGGGGATGCGCCCGGCAGCAGCCACGGCTCCAAAAACTCCAGCGTGCGCGCCTCGGCGACGGCTGCCGCTATTGAGCTTGCGCGCACGCGCGCGAGAAGCCCCGAGGAGCCGTGCTGCTTCTGGTTCCAGTCGTCCATGCCTGCGAGCACGCTGTCCGGCTGATAGAGCGCCACGACCGGCCCGTCGGCGAGAATATTCAATTCCTTATCCGTAACCGTGGTTGCGATCTCAATGATGGAGTCGCTGTCGGTGTTAAGACCTGTCATCTCAAGGTCGATCCAGATCAAGTTGTCGCTCTTTGACATGCGCGCGTTCCGTCAGCTCAATGCACGCCGCCCGGAGAGCGCGTGCGCCAGAGTCCCGCCGTCGACGTATTCAAGCTCGCCGCCCATGGGCACGCCGTGCGCGATACGGCTCGCGCGCACACCAAGCCCGCTTGCAACCTCGCTTAGGAAATGCGCCGTCGCCTCGCCTTCGACCGTCGGATTGGTCGCAAGGATGAGCTCGCGCACCACGCCCTCGGCAAGAATGGCCATCAGTTCACGCACACCGAGCTCATCCGGCCCGATGCGATCAAGCGGCGACAGATGTCCCATCAGCACGAAATAGCGGCCGCGGAAGCTGCCCGACTGCTCAATCGCGACCACGTCCGACGGCGACTCGACGACGCACAGGAGAGTTACGTCGCGCTCGGCTGAGGAGCAGATCGCGCAGTGCTCATCCTCCGTCAACATGCGGCAGCGCCCGCAGCGCACGACTGTTTCGAGGGCATCCGTCAGGGCGGCCGCCAATGCAGCAGCGCCGCTGCGGCCATCCTGCAGGAGATAGAAGGCCATGCGCTGCGCGGTCTTGGGTCCCACACCCGGCAGCGCACGCAGCGAGTCAATGAGCCGGGTCAGCTTCGGCGAGTGCTTCATGTCAAAAAGGCAGCTTCATCCCCGGCGGCAGCTGCATGCCCGCCATGGCGCCGGCCATCTTCTCCTGCGTAGCGGTTTCCACCCGATGCACGGCATCGTTGACGGCGGCGGCAATGAGATCTTCGAGCAGCTCACGGTCATCGCTGGCGATCGCGGGCTCAATCTGCACGCGCTTGACTTCATGGCGTCCGCTCATCGTGACTTTCACCATGCCGCCGCCCGCCTCGCCCGTGACCTCGATGCTTGCGACCTGTGCCTGCGCCTTCTCGACGTTCTCCTTGATCTGCTGTGCCTGCTTGATGAAATTGCCCATATTGCCCTTCATGTACGCACGCTCCTCATTGTCATTTGATGGGACGAACCGAATCCGGCAACAGCGTCGCACCAAAGCGTTCGCGCAGCGCTTGCACTCCCGGATCGCTCTCGAGCGCCTGGCGCGCCGCATCGAGCTGCGCCAGCGATGCGCGCTCATCCTCGCGTACCGGCGATACCGCATCGCTTGCGAGCGACTCGAACTCAAGACGCAGCGGCTCGCCAAAATGGCGTGACAGCGCCTGCGTGAGCTTTTCGACCTGCACTGGGGTGCGCACGAAGGGCCGCTCCGGATCAAGCGCCAGACGCACGACGCCCGCCTGCCGGCCGAGCAGCACGCAGTGGCTCGCCAGCTGGCGCGCCGCGCCCGATAGATCGAGCTCATTCACGATTGCGTTCCAGGAGGACCCCGCCGCGCTCGCCGGCGGAGGATTTTCGCGTGCGCGCTCCGCTGCGATCGCGCGCGGTGCGGTGCGTTGATTCGCGGCGGCGGGCGCCGCCGGCTGCTGCTCGCTCTTGGCTTCGCGGGCCTCGCCTTGCTCCGCCACCGGCCTAAACGCCAACATGCGCAGGAGCGTCATTTCAAAACCGGTGCGCGGATCGGGCGCCAGCGCAAGATCACGCCGCCCGAGAATCGCGGTCTGGTAGAAGAGCTGCACATCCTCGCGCGACATGCTCTGCGCCAAGCGCAGCAGGAGCTCCGGTGCAAAGAGCTCATCGCCTGCAAAGTCGGCGATCGACTGCTTCAAGGCAATGCGCGCCAACAGCGCCGCGAGCTCATCGAGCACCTGCGCATAGTCGGGCGCCCACTCGTCAAGGGCGCGCGCCGCATGCATGAGCGCGGCAGCATCAAGGGACGCCAAATGCTCGGCGAGCCGCACCACATGATCACGCGCGATCGTCCCCAGCATGGCGCGCGCCTCGACCTCGCCGACCCGTCCGCCGCCGAAGGCGATGAGCTGATCGAGGAGTGACAGTCCGTCGCGCACGCTGCCATCGGCGGCCTGCGCGACAAGGCGCACTCCGGCAGGCTCAAACTCGATGCCTTCGGCTTCGAGAATGTGACGGATGCGCTGCGCGATCAATGACACCGGCAAGCGCTTCAGATTGAACTGCAGGCAGCGCGACAGTACGGTGACCGGCAGCTTCTGCGGATCGGTCGTGGCGAGCAGAAATTTCACATGCGGCGGCGGTTCCTCCAGGGTCTTGAGGAGCGCGTTGAACGAGTGTGGTGAGAGCATGTGCACCTCGTCGATGAGATACACCTTGTAGCGCCCGCGGGTCGGCGCGTACTGCACGTTGTCTAAGAGCTCGCGGGTGTCATCAACTTTGGTGCGCGAGGCCGCGTCGACCTCGAGGAGATCAACAAAACGCCCAGCGTCAATCTCGCGGCAGGCCGCGCACTCTCCGCAGGGCTCGGCAGTCACGCCCGTCTCGCAGTTCAGACACTTCGCAAGAATCCGTGCGATGGTCGTCTTGCCGACGCCACGCGTGCCAGTAAACAAAAACGCGTGATGCACGCGGCCGCTCGTCAACGAGTTGATGAGCGCGCGCAACACGTGCTCCTGCCCCACGAGTTCGGAGAATCGTTTCGGGCGCCATTTGCGCGCCAATGCCATATAGCTCATTCGTCCGGTCGACGCTCTGCGCCGCTACTCCTTGCATGGGTTCGCGCCGACGCGAACCTTTGTGAAATATCGCCCGCCGCGCCTTTAAGGGAGGCGGCCCGCACCAGCCGTGCCTCCGGCACCCGACATCGCCGCTGCCGCTGCTCCCTTCCGGGCCTGACGGGGTTCACGACTAGTCGTCGCGGAGAGACCGATGCGAGCCACCATCGAACGACTGACGCTTCCCCCGTCAGCGCCGGAGCGGCCTGACATGGCGCAGAGAGTGGGACTGGGATTCGGACTCAGAGGAGTGACTTCCAGAATCAGTAAGTACTGAAGAATCGCGACCCGCCGCCCCTGCAAAGCCTCGCTGCCCCGTATTTGGCAGTAGATTCTCCAGCAGTCAATCTACTGCAGCATCACCACTTGGAATGCTATCACACAGTGGCTCGCACCCCGGGATGAGCAACGAAATCACGGGGCGGCGCCATTATTATGCATTCGCGCCAGGAGAGCTTCGCCTCTGCATAGCCCAGGCCACTTGCGGATTCATCCGCCAGCGCAGCGATGCATGCGGGACGCCGATCTGGATTGGCGCGAGCGAAACCTTTGCGCCGCAACCGATACGGCTCTGCGCCCGGAGGCGCGCGCGATCGCTGACGGCTTTCGTCCCCACCTGCACTTCTAGCTGCGCCAATTCTTCTGCAATCGGCGCGCTCCACGCATTCTCGTGCGGCACGCATAAGCAAAAGACTATAATCATCAATTCTGTTGACTATCAACATATATGTTGATATTAATTGGTAATGGTGAATCATGCTTCCGCGCTTCGGATCGTCCCTGCGCCGAGCGCTGCGACCGGCGGGGAGACGGGCAGCGCTGAAGATGCGCGGCTTGACCTGGTATTCCAGGCGCTGAGTGATCCCATCCGGCGTCAGATCCTTGAGCGACTCGACCGGCAGGCGCTGCTCGTCTCCGAGCTCGCAACCCCCTTCGCTATCTCGCTCCAGGGCGTCTCGCGTCATATCCAGGTCCTGGTACGTGCCGGGCTCGTGCAGCAGGAGCGCAGTGGCCGTATCAGCCGTTGCAGCCTCGATGTGGGCCCGCTCCTCGCTGCTGCCGTATGGCTGAATCGCTATACGAAATACTGGCAGCAACAGTTCGACGTGCTGGCGGCGACTCTTGTGCAGATCGATGCGCGGCGCGCAACACAGATTGCACTCGCAAAAAAGCGCGCACGCTCTACGCGGCGCAAGTGAAAAGCACACAAAGGAAACTCCTCATGGCCGACCACCCGATCGTATCGCGCGAGCAATGGGTTAGCGCTCGCCGCCTTTTGCTCACGAAGGAGAAGGAATTCCTGCGGCTGCGCGATCACTTAAGCAGCGAGCGGCGCGCGCTGCCGTGGGAGCGCGTCGACAAGCAATATGTTTTCGAAGGCTCCGCGGGCGCGGAGACCCTCGCGGACCTGTTCGCCGGGCGCGGCCAGCTCATCGTCTACCACTTCATGTTCGCTCCGGAATGGGAAGCAGGCTGCAGAGGCTGCTCCTTCTGGGCGGACAACTACAATGGCATCATTGCGCATCTCAACGAGCGCGACGTGTCTCTGGCAGCCGTGTCGCGCGCTCCGCTTGTGAAGCTGCAGGCCTTCGCGGCACGCATGGGCTGGAACTTCAAGTGGCTGTGCGCTGCGAACTCGGATTTCAACTACGACTATCAGGTGTCGTTCAAACCAGAGGACGTGGCGCATGGCACCGCCGTATACAACTACGCACGCTACCAAGAATCGATGACCGACATGCCCGGCTTCAGCGTGTTTTTCAAGGATGAAGCCGGCGGCATTTTCCATACGTACTCGACCTACGCGCGCGGCCTCGACCCGATGAATGTGGCATACCAGCTGCTCGATCTCGTTCCGAAAGGCCGCGATGAAGCGGGTCTGCCGCACCCGATGTCGTGGGTCAAGCTGCGCGATCTGTACGGCACGTGATGAGTCTGAGCCCTCGAGGATGCCACAATGAAATACACCGCCGGTTCGGAAATGATGGACGCTTACCGTCGTCAGATCGCCGACCTGCGCCAGAAGATGCGCGCCACCCAAGCCGAGATCGAGCCGCAGGAAGTCAATGACTATGAATTCAAGACGCCGCAAGGAACGGTGCGGTTGTCAGAACTCTTCGGTGACCACGGGGATCTCATGGTCGTTCATAACATGGGCACGTCTTGTCCGGGCTGCACGCTCTGGGCCGATGGCTATAACGGCCTGCACCACCACGTGATCACGCGCACGGCGTTTGTGGTATCGAGCCCGGATACTCCCGCCGTCCAGCAGAAATTTGCCGACAGCCGTGGCTGGAGATTCCGCATGGTGAGCCACGTGGGATCCAGTTTCGCGGCGGATATGGGCTATCGCTCGGACCAGGGCGGCTGGCGACCGGGCATCTCCGTCTTCAGGCGCTCGGGAGCGAAGATTCTGCGCGTGTCTGACGCGCGATGGAGCCCCGGCGATGACTTCTGTACTCTTTGGCATTTCTTCGATCTTCTGCCCGAGGGCGCCGCGGGCTGGTCGCCGAAACTGAGCTATCCGAAAAAAGGCGGTTTTTGATGTGCCCTGTGTGCATCGGCACGGCGGCCTTGCTTGTCTCGAGCGGGACATCGGCCGGCGGTTTCGCGGCCCTCTTCGTGAGGCAGCGTGCCCGCAAGAACGAATCGGTTACACCGTGCACAGCCAACCGCGGCCGCGATCCCGAACCTGAGCAAAAAGATCTGCAGCGTTTTGCGCAGGATTCGTCGACGAATGCGCTCCGCTGAACCCCATCACTCAGATGCACACTCAAAGGCACTCGCGACAGCCGCACCGCCAACCGATGACGCGCTTTCCGCTGTGCTTTTTTTCGGCATTTGGCATTGCAGCGGATTGGCCCTGAGTTAAGTCGCTTTGAAAAGTCAGGGCGCGGCAGCGCTGCCATTCAAGAGCAAACTGGTCTCCGGAAAATCCCCTGAAGCAGATGAAAGAACTGGGAGATCCGTGTCGAGCCCTGCGCCCCGACCCACCACCCCCATGCGCATCGGCATGTTGGACAATTTGCATCACAACCGGCCGTTTGCTTTGAGGACGTCGTCAAGCGCCGTTGCCGGCGAGTCTTTACGAAACTCCTCAGACCCTTGCACGACGCACTATTTGGCGCGCGAACAGTCGCGCCCTAGTTCTGACACGCATTGCCGCTTAGATACAAATTCGCCACCGACACGGTATGCTTGCCGCTTCAGCACCCACGAAAGACCTGTTGTCTGCGCCTGACCACCCGGGCGGGTGGTTGGCAGAGCGCAATGATTGCACGATCTTGGCGAGCGCGAGCGCAGTGAAATGCCGCAATGAATCCAGAAACTTTGAATAAGACACTCGCTGCGTTGCACGAACAGCTCAGCCACGCGCCGGCGCTCGATGAACAGTCGCGTCAACTTCTGCGGGAAATCATGAGCGACATCGAGGGGCTTGGACCGTCGCCGCTCTCCGCACCGCCCACTTTGCGTCGGGATCGCCTGGAGGAGCTCGCCATCGGATTCGAAATTGAACATCCGCTCCTGGCCGCCGGGCTGCGCCAGCTGATGGATCTGCTCGCAAAGGCCGGACTGTAGGCTGCAGGTCGGCGCCTTCGGCTCTCGCGGATCATCGCGCTTGGGCGGGCCAGTGTGCGCTGACGCAAGGGTCTGATCGTCGAATTTCCGTGCAGCTTGAGGCGAGCGAACGTGAACACGACGGGCCAGTCAGGGTCGGGTCAACGCACTGCCGCGGCGCATCTCGCGCCAGTGACGCGGGGAGCGTTCAGCCACCCCGCCTTCACGGTGATCTGGATCGCGACGGTGGTTTCCAACGTCGGCACCTGGATGTACAACGCCGCATCCGGCTGGCTGATGGTGAGTCTTGATGCCGATCCGCTCGTCGTCTCATTAGTTCAGGTTGCGACCAGCCTGCCGATGTTTCTGTTCGCCCTGCCCGCAGGGACACTCGCCGACATCGTCGACAAACGAAGGTTTCTAATCGCGCTGGAGGGGGCAACTACACTGGTTTCCGCGATATTCGCCGCCCTGGTCGGATTCGGCCACGTCACGCCAACCCTGCTCTTGCTATTTATGTTCCTGATCGGCGCCGGTGGCGCCCTGACCGCCCCGGCATGGCAGGCGATTGTTCCTGAATTGGTGCCTCCGCAGGATCTCATGCCGGCCGTCGCCAGCAACAGCGTGGGCGTCAACATCAGTCGCGCCGTGGGTCCCGCGCTGGCCGGAAGTATCATTGGGCTCCTGGGCATTGCGGCGCCGTTCTGGGTCAACGCGATCAGTAATCTTGGCGTCATTGGCGCGCTGCTGTGGTGGCATGCGCCACACGCGCGGACCAGCCGGCTACCGGTCGAGCGATTCACGAGCGCCATGTTCACCGGGTTCCGCTACGCGAGGCATAACCGGCACCTGCGCGCGACGCTGGTGCGCGCGATCGCCTTCTTCCTCTTTGCGAGCGCTTACTGGGCGCTGCTGCCGCTCGTGGCGCACGACCGTCTGGCCGGAGGACCGGGGCTGTACGGCGTTCTACTCGGGGCGATCGGCACAGGCGCCGTCGCCGGCGCTTTCCTGCTGCCCTGGGCCAAGGCGCAGATCGGGCCCGACCTCATGGTCGTCGCGGGCACGGTCGGCACGGCCGGCGCACTCGCCCTGTTCGGGCTTGCTCAAGGCCCCGCCGTCGCGCTCATCGCGAGCGCCCTGGCCGGAGCATCCTGGATCGCGGTGCTCGCGAATCTCAACGTGTCTGCCCAGGTGGCGCTGCCGAATTGGGTGCGCGGGCGGGGCCTCGCACTCTTCGTAACCGTATTCTTCGGCACCATGACGCTTGGCAGTGCGGCCTGGGGAGAGATTGCGAGTACCGTCGGCTTGCCGCTGGCGCATTTCATCGCTGCGATCGGCGCTCTGCTCGCATTGCCGCTCACTTGGGGGATGAAGCTGCAGACGGGCGCCGGCGTTGATCTCACGCCCTCCATGCATTGGCCTGCACCGGTTGTGACGGGAGAGATCGACGCTGACCGCGGCCCGGTTCTCGTGACCGTCGAATACCGACTCGCCGCCGAAAAGGATCGCGAGGCGCTGCTCGCTGCCCTTGAAAAGCTGTCGCATGAGCGTCGCCGTGACGGCGCTTACGACTGGGGCGTGTTCGAAGATTCTGCCGAGAGATTGCGTTATCTGGAAACCTTCCTCGTCGAGTCCTGGTTGGAACACCTGCGCCAGCACGAACGCGTGACGAACGCTGATCGGGTGCTACAGGAGCGTATGAACCGCCTGCTCGCACAGGCACCGCAAGTCCGGCACTTCATTTCGCCGCCGCCGGGGCGTCCCAAATAGATACCAGATACAAACGCCGGCGCACTGCGCCGGGCTTGCTTGCGGCGCCGGGCGTGTGCACGAGCGGCCGAGGTACGCAGGCCGCCATCGATCTCATGGGGCACCATAGCAGCGCACCTGGAGCTGTCACGAACTGCACCGGGTCGCGTGTCGATCCGTATTTTCCCGGTGGCGCCATGCGGCGAGCCCGCTGTAAGGTTGCAGCATGAGCGAGCGGGCGCATTTGCCGAACCAGACGATCTACGATGCCGGTCTCGTGAGCCGTTATGACCGCCCCGGGCCGCGCTACACGTCCTACCCAACGGCCGTGCAGTTTCACCCAGGCTTCGGCCTGCGCGAGTACGAAGCCGCCGCCCGCCGCAGCAACAACGGCGTGCCGCGTCCACTGTCGCTATATGTGCACGTGCCTTTCTGCGCAAGTCCGTGCTTTTATTGCGGCTGCAACAAGGTCATCACGCGCGACCTCGGCAAGGCCGAGCAATACCTGGCGCGGCTCAGGCGCGAGTCCGAGCTGCAGGGCGCGCTGTTTTCAGCGCTCCGCCCAGTCAACCAGCTGCACTTCGGTGGCGGCACGCCGACGTTCCTGACGGACGGCCAGATCGGCGGGGTCCTCGACAAGCTGCGCCAGCATTTCGCACTGCAGCGCGATCCCAAGCGCGAATACTCGATCGAGATCGATCCGCGCACGGTGTCGCCCGACCGGCTCGAGTCCCTGTCGACGCTCGGCTTCAACCGCATCAGCCTCGGCGTGCAGGACTTCGACCCGAACGTCCAGGTCGCGGTCAACCGCGTGCAGTCCGCCCAAGACACGCTCGCACTCATCAGCCGCGCGCGTGAGCTGCCGATCGACTCGGTGAGCATCGACCTGATCTACGGGCTCCCGAAACAGAACCGTGAAAGCTTCGCGCGCACACTCGACCTCGTCATTGGGGCACGGCCGGACCGGATCGCGGCCTACAGCTACGCGCATCTACCGCACATCTTCAGGCCGCAGCGCCAGATCAAGAGTGCAGACCTGATCTCGTCGGTCGCGAAACTCGGTCTGCTCGAGCTCACAGTGGAGCGGCTGACCGCGGCCGGCTATGTCTACATAGGCATGGATCACTTCGCGCTGCCGACCGACGAGCTCGTGCTCGCTCAGCAGAATGGAACGCTGCAGCGGAACTTTCAGGGCTATTCGACCCGAGGCCAGTGCGATCTCGTGGCGCTTGGGGTGAGCTCGATTTCCAATTTCGGCGGCACCTATGCGCAGAACGCCAAGACTCTGAATGAATACTACCGGATGCTCGATTCGGGAACCCTGCCGGTGCAGCGCGGGGTGGCGCTCAATGCCGACGATTTCGTGCGGCGTGAGGTCATCCAGCTTCTGATGTGCGCCGCGCGCCTCGAGTTCGCGGCGGTCGAAGCCGCGCACGGGATACGCTTCGAGGAGTACTTCGCCGTCGAGCTAGCCGCGCTCGCGCCCCTCGAGGCCGACGGCCTGGTTGTTCGCGAGGGACGGTCACTGTGGATTACGGCTCGCGGACGCCTGTTGCTGCGCAACGTCGCCATGGTGTTCGATGCGCATTTGCCGAAAGTTGCACCGCGTGCCGATCAGCCGCGCTTCTCGCGGTCGATCTGAGCCCGGCCGACAGGGCGGCGGCGGCGCCCATCAACAGGCGAGTCTGCCGCTCGCGGGAGCGTCGCAAGAAGCTGCCGACTTCACTGCGAATTTCCCGCCCGGTGTTCCCGTACTGCGTTGCGATATGGAGTCCCCCCAGACTGCAGTCGTCTGCTTTAGAAGACTCTGCATCGGACTCGATACGCTCCACAGCTAGCTGCGCCATGCGGTCAGACGTTCTGCCCACGCATCCAAGCCAGTTTGACGAGGCTACGTACCGGGTGTCCTAAACGATTTCGTGAGCTGCCTCAAAGGCCGAATGGATAGGTGTCTGGAAGGCCTTCGAGTTGTGTGGTCTTAAGAGGCGTGATCGCTTCGGTGTGGTCGAGCCAGATGTATTCGTCGAACTGGCGTGGCAGAACCGCCTGAAAATAGTGACTTTGAAGTTCGGTCTCGGGCCGGTAGATTACGCCGATGGCTCGCTCCAGCCGCGGACGCATCAGAGCCGCGGCGAGGTCTGCTGCGATTGGGCGACGTAAACGCAACAGAAACCGCGCCATGCCAGTTTCGTGGCACAGTCGCTCGTAACTTCCCGGCAGAGCCGGACGAACTGTCTTAATTTCCATCGGACCATCCCAGTCAGAGGCCGCCGCGACCGTGCCGCTGTTGGTGCCGAAGCCAATTGAATAAGCGCTGTCGCCAAATTCCTTGCGGCAAAGTTGGCCGATGTTGTACTCGCCGCGCGAAGACATTTCTGTCGCTGCAGCGTCCCCGACATGCGAATTGTGAGCCCAGACGATTGCACGGCTCTTGGGTCCGTGAAATTCGAGAAGCGCTTTCAACGTCTCGAACATGTGGCTGTCGCGCAAGTTCCAGGAGGCGCGAGACCCGTAGTACATGGTGCGGTAATAGCGCTCGGCATTTGCCACCAGGCGCGCGTTTTGCACGGCATCCAAAAAGCGTGCTCCATCGTGCTCGGCATAGGCGCGGCGCTTCTGCATGAGGTCCGTAAGCATGGAGACGACCTCACGTTCGCAGGTCTGAAAGGGACCGGTTAGCGCTGCGTGGCCGTAAGTGGCGGGGTCAGTCTGCCAAGGCGTCAAGCATCCATAGCGGTGGCGTGCGACCTCAGCGGCCCGCGGGTCGACGTTTTCAAGGTAACTTAACACCGAGCGAATTGAGGTGAAGAGACTGTAGAGATCAAGGCCGTGAAACGCGACTCGCTTGGGCGCCTCAATATTCGCATTGTGCGCTCGCAACCAGTCGACAAAATTCCGCACGTCCTGGTTGCGCCACATCCACACCGGAAAGCGCGCGAATGCCGTCCACTCGGAGGGGGCGTATTCGGCATGCCGAACGAAATGATCGATGCGCGCGGCGTCTGGCCAGTCGCCCTCGATGGCCACGAAGGAGAATCCCCTCTGCAGGATGAGCTCGCGCGAAATGCGCGCGCGCATGCGGTAGAAGTCCGAGGTGCCGTGAGTCGCTTCACCGAGCAGCACAATGCGTGCAGCGCCGATGCGCTTGAGCAACGGTTCGAGGTCGGCGGAGTCGATCGCGTCAAACTTTTCACAGGACGCCGCAAGCAAATGCGCCAGAGTCGCCTCTGCGGTCTTGACGGCGCGGCGATATTTCGGCGCGGCGGATCGATCCTCCTCCGCTGCCCAGCCTTCCTCGCCCACCAATGGGACGAAGCGCACATCCGCGATATCCTCCGTCGTGAACTTCTGCTCGGACACGCGCGTGACGCGCACGAGTTCCTGATAGCGCCGATCTTTCCCCACAGGAATAACCAGCCGGCCGCCGATTTTGAGTTGCGCTTTCAGGGACTCTGGTACGTCGCGGCCGCCCGCCGCGACCACAATCGCATCGTACGGCGCATGCGCAAGCCAGCCGCGCGTGCCGTCGGCATGCAGCACGTGCACGTTCCGGTGGCCGAGGTCGGCAAGCGTCGCCGCAGACTTCTCGGCCAGCTGGCCGATCCGCTCAACCGTGTAAACGTCGCCAGCAATCTGCGCCAGCACGGCCGCGGCGTATCCGGAACCGGTACCGATCTCCAGCACCTTTTCACCACCCGCGAGCGCCAATGCCTCAATCATCATCGCAACTATGTAAGGTTGCGAGATCGTCTGATCCTCCTCTATGGGAAGGGGGGAATCTTCGTAGGCGAACTCCCACAGCTTTTTGGGTAGGAAGGCCTCGCGCGGTACGGTTCGCATTGCGTCGAGAACCAGGGGCGAACGCACGCCGCGGCCTGCTATCTGGTGATCGACCATAAGATCGCGAAGGCGCGCTAAATCGGTCGTTTTCATGTAGGGCGTCTCCATTCCGGCATCAGTCGGCCGTGTTGCGAAATGCAATTCGGCTGGTGCTGGCGCGTGCTGTGCAGTCGTGCGAGCGATCGGATGGCAGGTCAGGTTCACCGGCATCATGCAGTTGCCGGATCCGCCGCCTATCACGCAAAGCCAAACACAGCGAGTTAACCCCAGCCACTGGGGGAATTACGTATGCGCGCGGCCAAACATAACTTGTAGGATCGCCGCTGCACGCAGGCTCGATTTGCGACTTGAGATTCAATTTATCATCAGGGAAGCGCACATGAGCGTGAACAGCGGCGACACGTACAACGATAAGGTCGTACGGCAATTTGCCATCATGACCCTGGTGTGGGCATCGTCGGCATGGCCGTCGGTGTCTTGAGCGCTGCGCAGCTGCACTGGCCGGCGTTGAACTTCGATATTCCCTGGCGCAACTACAGCCGGCTGCGTCCGCTGCACACCAACGCCGTGATCTTCGCGTTCGGCGGCTGCGCGTTCATCGGGACTTCGTATTACGTCGTGTAGCGTACCAGCCATGTGCGCCTGTTCAGCGACAAGGCCGCGCGCTGACACCCGCCGATGCCTACTTTACTGGGTCTGGGATCACCACCGAATGAACGATCCTGACACGCGACACCGCCAAGCGGAGAACGGCGCGCAGAATCGGCGCGTTGCTCCAGACGGAGCCGCGTCGCTCGCCGCCACCCGATATTTGATGAGCTATGTCCAGGGCTTTTGCGAGGCAAAGCGACAGGCCCGAGAATTGCGTCCTCATGCGTGGACTTAAGTGGCGGAGAGGGTGGGATTCGAACCCACGAACACCCGTTAAGATGTTACTGGAATTCCAGTCCAGCGCCTTCGACCGCTCGGCCACCTCTCCTTGATGAAAGTATACGGGCGCGCGCGGCCCCAGTTTTAGCATATTGCAACGCTTACGCCTGTGGAGGCTTCACGGCCTTCGGCACGACAAACGCCGGCGGTGAATCAAGGCAACGATCTGAGCGCGTGCGCGCTGGCGGCGGCGGCTGATTCAGATCGGGAATGTGCAGTGCTCCCTTGGTATCGGGAGCATTCAGCCCGATCGGCGTCTTCAAGGGCGCGATGCTTTGCGCTTTCGCATAGAGCTGCGGATCGTTGCAGGTATAATTTTTGCCCGAATGCCGATGGAAGAAATGGCAGCCGCAGAGCGCAACGAGCGCAAGCGCAGCAAACATGCGTGGCAGCCAAATGACTCTCATGGATTCTCCGCTCAAAATGAAACCCCCGCCGCGCGCGCGCTCGCGTGAACGGCGGCATGATACGTCGTTGCAAGCTCGGTGAGCGGCAAACGGATCCCCGCATCGATGAGCTCCATGCGCGCCAACAGCCACTTGGCGGGTATCGGATTCGCCTCGATAAAAAGGTCGCGATGCAGGCCGGCAAGGCTCGCATCGAGCCTTGCCGCCGCAACACGTTCACCCGCTCCGGCCGCGGCGGCAAGATCCGCCATGGCCCGCGGCGCAATGTTCGCCGTCACCGAGATGACGCCCCGCGCACCCGCCAGCATCGCCTCGCGCGCTGTCGCATCATCGCCGCTCAGCACGAGGAAACCGTCTGCGCAGGAATCCAGGAGCTCGCGCACCCGGCTGACCTGCGCCACCGCCTCTTTGATGCCCACAATCCCGGAAAGTTGCGCCAGCCGAGCCACCGTCGACGGCAGCATATCGACCGCGGTTCGCGCGGGCACGTTATAGAGAACGACGGGCAGCGGGGTGCTTTCCGCCACCGCCGCGAAGTGCCGGTACAGACCCTCCTGCGTCGGGCGGTTGTACGCCGGCGTCACCACAAGGAGCGCATCGAGCGGCAGGCGCGACAGGTGCCGCACCCGTGCAACCGTCGCTGCGGTGCTGCTCGTGCCGGCGCCCGCCAACACCGGGATGCGGTGCTTGACGTGCTCACAGGCGTGGCGTGCGAGTTCGAAGATCTCCTCGTC
>DAITPA010000002.1:59488-84426 GCA_036833805.1 Steroidobacteraceae bacterium
TGCGGTGCTTGACGTGCTCACAGGCGTGGCGTGCGAGTTCGAAGATCTCCTCGTCGCTCAGGGATACGGATTCCCCGGTCGTGCCGCCGACGACGATGCCGTTCGTGCCGTTGTCCAGATGGAAGTCAAGGAGGCGCCGCCACGCCGGAAAATCGAGCGAGCCGTCCGGCCGCATGGGGGTAACGATGGCGACCAGAGAGCCGGAAAACATTCACAAAATCCGCAAGCTACAGCAGGAGCGCGCGATGTTACGAGGCGATCCGCGGCTTAAGCAAGCGCGGTCGCAACCCGCCTTGGCACCCGCTAAACTCTGCACTCGAATAAAAGGACTGACGCCCGTCGACACGATGAAGCAACACCTTGCGGTCTCAGCGATCGGCAGCGATCGCACAGGCATGGTCCACGACCTGACCCGCCTGGTCAGCGAGTGCGGCGGAAACATTAGCGAAAGCCGTATGGCCGGCCTTGGATCCGAGTTCGCGATGCTGCTGCTCATCTCGGGCAACTGGCACGCGCTGGCGAAACTTGAGACCGAGCTGAAACGGCTCGCCGACTCAAGCGGCCTCATCCTGCACCTGAAGCGCACCGAGCCGCGCTCGGCGCGCACCGACATGCTGCCGTACTCGATCGACGTCGTCTGTCTCGACCAGACCGGCATCGTCTCGGGCCTGTCCGGATTCTTCTCGACCCGCAGCATCGACATCGCCGAAGTCTCAACGCGCAGCTACCCCGCCGCGCACACCGGTGCGCCGATGTTTTCCGTGCAAATGATCGTCAACGTGCCCAGCCGCATTCACGTTGCACACCTGCGCGAAGAGTTCATGGAGTTCTGCGATTCCTTGAATCTCGATGCGATTCTCGAACCCGTGAAATCATGAAGGTCGGCGGCAAGGTCCCGAATTTCGAATTGCCTGCCACCGGCGGCGGGAGCTGGCGCCTGCAGGACGCCGCCGGCAAGAAGCTCGTGATTTACTTCTATCCGAAAGACATGACTTCCGGCTGCACGCAAGAATCGCAGGACTTTCGCGCTCTGTATCCGGCGCTTGCGAAGGGCGGCGTCGAGATCGTCGGCGTGTCGAAGGACAGCCTCGCATCGCATGAGAAGTTCAAGGCGCGCGAGAAGCTGCCATTTCAACTTCTCGCCGATGTGGATGCGAAGGTCTGCAAGCTCTTTGACGTCATCCACGAGAAGAGCATGTTCGGCCGCAAATATTTGGGGGTGGTGCGCAGCACCTTCCTTCTCGATGCAGCAGGAGTGCTCAAGCGTGAGTGGCGCAAAGTAAAGGTTCCGAGGCACGCGGAAGAAGTTCTTGAAGCGGCGCAGTCTCTCTGAGCCGGGTCCGGCCGCCGCCGGCAGCGATCTCTCGCCCGAATCTTCGGTAGCCGCAATGCGCCGTCTGTTCGTGCTCGACACTAACGTCCTGATGCACGATCCGACCGCGATTTACCGCTTTGAAGAGCACGACGTATACCTGCCGATGGTGGTGCTCGAGGAGCTCGACGCGCATAAGAAAGGTCTTTCCGAGGCCTCGCGCAACGTGCGCCAGATCAGCCGCTTTCTCGATGACATGATTCGCGGCGCGACCAAGGAGCGCATCGACACGGGTCTGCCGCTGCCAAGCTCCGATCCTGGCAATCACGGCAAGAAGCAAGCAAGCGGTCGCCTCTTCTTCCAGACGCGCCAGTTGAAGAGCGTACTGCCGGACAGTCTGCCCGGCCAAAGCGTCGACAACGCGATCCTCTCGCAGACGCTGGCGCTCGTCTCCGAGCATCCCGACGCGCGCGTGATCCTGGTGTCAAAGGACATCAACCTTAGGATCAAGGCGGCGGTCCTCGGCATTCATGCGGAGGACTACTACAGCGACAAGACTATTGAAGATGCGGATATTCTCTACACCGGCGTCACCTCGCTTCCCGGGGATTTCTGGGAACAGCATGGCGAGAACATGCGCTCCTGGAAGGAAGCCGAGCGCACTTTCTACGAGTTGACAGGCCCCGCGGTGCGCGCCTGGCAGCCCAATCAATGCGTCTACGAGGAAAGTGTGCAAGGCATCGAGGCAATCGTGCGCCGCGTGGCGGGCGATACCGCAACTCTTGAGCTCATGCGCGACTACCGAAGCGCGCGCAACTCCGTCTGGGGCATCAACGCGAAGAACCGCGAGCAGAACTTCGCCTTGAATCTATTGATGGATCCGGAAGTGGATTTCGTGACGGTGCTGGGACCGGCGGGCACCGGCAAGACGTTGCTTGCGCTCGCCGCCGGACTCACGCAGACCCTTGAGACCAACCGCTTCGTCGAGATCATCATGACGCGCGTGACGATTCCCTTAGGCGAAGACATCGGCTTCCTGCCCGGCACGGAGGAGGAGAAGATGGAGCCGTGGATGGGAGCTCTCATGGACAATCTTGAGGTCCTGACACAGAGCCAGGAAGGCGGCACCTGGGGCCGCGCGGCAACCAACGATCTCTTGCGTAACCGCATCAAGATCCGCTCCTTGAACTTCATGCGCGGCCGCACGTTCCTGAACCGCTACATCATTCTCGATGAGGCCCAGAACCTCACCCCCAAGCAGATGAAGGCCCTCGTCACGCGCGCCGGCCCCGGCACAAAGCTCGCCTGCCTCGGCAACATCGCGCAGATCGACACGCCTTATCTCAGCGAGATGACTTCGGGGCTGACCTATGTCGTCAACCGCTTTCGCGGCTGGGCGCATTCCGGCCATATCACGCTCGTGCGCGGGGAGCGTTCGCGCCTTGCCGAATACGCTTCGGATATCCTCTAGGCGCCGGCGGTGCGAAACTCCCTCGCCGGCGGCTGGTCCAAGCTCAGGGCCTAGCGCCCGCAAGGATCTCATGCGACCCCTGGTAAAGCTCCTCCTTCCTACCCTCGCCGCAGGCTTGACAGTCGCGACCGGGATCGTCAGTGCCCAGACGCAAACCGAGCTGCCGGAGATCGGTAACCCTGCCGGGGCCATGATTTCGGTGAACGAGGAGCGGCAGCTCGGAGAGATGATCGTGCGCCAGCTGCGCGATCAGAACCGCCTCATCGATGACCCCGAAGTCGACGAGTACGTGCAGTCGCTTGGGCTGCGCCTGGCTTCGCAGGCATCCGACCCCGCCACCCGCCGCTTCCAGTACTTTACGCTGCGTGAAGCGGGAATCAACGCCTTTGCGCTCCCCGGCGGCTTCATCGGGCTTAATTACGGGACCGTTCTTGCCAGCCGGAATGAGTCGGAGCTCGCAAGCGTGCTCGCCCACGAGACGGCGCACGTCACGCAACGCCATATCGCGCGCGAGATCAACGCGCAGAGCAAGCAGGGCCTGGTGACCGCGGCCACGATTCTCGCTGCCATCCTCATCGGCGTAGCCGGCGGCGGCAGCGCCATGGAGGGCGCGATCGCCGCCGCCCAGGGTGCGGCCGTGCAGCAGCAAATCAACTTCACACGCACCCAGGAATACGAGGCGGATCGCGTTGGCATCGGTTTTCTCGCCTCAGCGGGCTTCGATCCTAACGGCATGGCGAATTTCTTCGAGGCCATGAGCCGCCAAGAAGGGTTAAACGGCGCCTGGATACCGGAGATGCTGCGTGATCACCCGGTGACCGGCAATCGCGTCGCCGAGGCGCGCGCGCGCGCCGCGCAATACGAGCGCCGCAAGTCTCCGCAGTCGGTGGGCTACTCGCTCATCAAGGAACGGCTGCGGGTGCTGACCACCCCACGCGAGGAGCTCACCCATCTCTATACCGAAATCGGCGCTGAGCACGAGCCGGAGCTCGATAAGAACTATGGGCGTGCGCTTACTCTCATGGCCATCGGACGCCCGGCCGAGGCCGTTAAAATCCTGCAGCCGCTCGTCGAACGCCATCAGGGCAACACTCTTCTGTACGGCGCCCTGGGTCAGGCGCAGATGGAGGCGCAGCAGACGGGAGAGGGCCTGGCAACCTTCGAGCACGCGCTTGCGCTCTTTCCGCGCAATGTGCCGCTCAGCATCCGCTACGCCGGCGGACTGATGTCGGCCGGGCGCGCCGCGGAGGCGCATGTACTCTTGCTCGACCTCTTCAATAATATCGATCCCACACCGCCGCAGATTCGCCTGACCGCACGGGCCGCAAGCGCCGCGGGGGATGCGGGAGATGCGTACTACTACATGAGCGAGTACCACATCTCGAACGGCGATCTGACGATGTCCGTGCAGCAGCTGCAGCTTGCCCTGACCGCGCCGAACCTGACCGTCGTGCAGAAAGAGCGCTACCAGGCGCGCCTTGATGAGATCCGCGATTACCTTGCGACCGCGCGCATGCAGCGCACGAGCAATAACCAGTAACTGCCGCGTGCGCGGGCAAGGCGGACGTTCGAGGCTGCTACACTACACGCCCGTACTCGCCCGCATGAGCGCCGCATGAGCCGACCCGCCCGAGTCAGGACCGCAGCTTTTGCCTTAGCGCTTGTCTGTCTCGCGGTCGCGGGCTGCGCCTCCCAGGCGCCACTGAAGCGCGACCCGCGCGATCCACTGGAGCGGGTCAATCGCGTTACCTTCGCGTTCAATGACAAGGTCGACAAGGCGTTCACCAAGCCCGTGGCACGCACCTATCGCAGGGTAACGCCGCACTTCGTACAGACGGGCGTCTCCAACTTCATGGACAACATCAATTATCCGGTTACGATCGTGAACGATCTGTTGCAGGCGAAATTCAAGCCTGCGGTTTCGGACACCGGCCGCTTTCTCCTCAACAGCACCGTCGGCATCGGCGGACTCTTTGATCCAGCAAGCGACGCGGGTCTTGATAAGAACGACCAGGATCTAGGGCTCACCTTGGGCAAATGGGGCATCCATCAAGGCGCCTATATCGTCCTGCCGATCATCGGTCCGTCAAGCGTGCGCGACGGCTTCGGAAGATTGGGCGATGCATTTGTCACGCCACAGAATTACATCACCAACAATTGGGTACGTTATGGCCTCGACGGCCTCTACTATCTTGATGTGCGCGCGCGCCTCCTCGATGTTGAAGGCGCGCTCGATAGCGTCTACGACCGCTATGCGGTGCTGCGCAGCGTCTATCTGCAGCGCCGTCAGTATAAGGTGACCGAGGGGGCGGAGCCCGACGATGCGCCGCTTGATGAACCGCCGCTTGATCCGGACTTGACGCCCGACGATGCGGCCGCGAAGCCAAAAGCGGGGGCCAAGTCTGATACGGCGGCTAAGCCGGAGCCGGGCGCTAAACCGGGTGCTGCTGGCGCAAAGCCCGACGCGGCAATGAAGCCCGATCCGAGCGATAGTACGCAGGCGCCGAGCCAGCCGTAGACTGCGGACGATTATTCGCTGGTCGTGTCCTTCTGCAAGAAGCCGAGCATTCCGTGCCGGTTGATCCCGACCGTGAACTCGCGAATGCCACCCCCGGGCATGCGCAACAAGGTGAACCCGTCACGCGCAAGGACCTTCGCGCACTTCTTCCATTCCGCGTCGGTATTGAACCTGAGCGGCAGCGACTCGTGCGATTCGGACGCAGCCGAAAGCACGGCGGATGAAAAAAATCCGTGGTGCGCTTGCTGCGGCCTGCCCCTTAAGCGCGGCTACCTGCGCAGCCGCGTGGAGCGCCGTGTCCCAGGCGGCGCGGCAATTGGCCGTGCGCGTGATGCTGCCGCAACCCTCCAAGCGGGGCGCGTTCTTCAGCGCGCGTGACTGCAGCTGCATTGCGCACGGCTTGCGGCTTGAGCCTCCGACGATGAGAATACTGACGCCGCGGTGACGGCGAGGGCGGCGAGCACGCCGAGACTGTGCGTAATCTTTAGAGTTATGGTCCCATCGCTAGGCATGGGCAGAATATTGAAGACTGAAGCCGCCGCCGTCAGTCGGCTGTCGAGGCGGAAATCGGTCTCCGCGGTCCGGATGCGTCGTCAGGCTACTCCGCCAGGCGAACCGCGGGTTTTATCGTAAGCCCTGGATTTAAAAGAGTATCAACGTTACTTAACTGGGCGACCGCACGGATCGGCGCCGGCAGCGCCTTAAAGCAAATGCTGCGTCCATGGCGCTTGGCCAGCGCAAGCCAGTCAAGCAGCACAGCAAGCCCCGCGCTGTCTGCCTCGGTGACTTTGCTGCAGTCCATTTCGAGTGGGGCATCGCCGCTCATCTCGATGAGGCGGCGGCCGGCGGCGCGCGCGTTCTTCGCCGTGGCAAAGGTGAGTGCCCCGCGCACTTCGACTTGCCCCGTCCGCAGGTCGACGATTTCCACCGCTGCTTGCGTCGCTTCAGGCAACGGCATCAACCCTTGCCGGGGGGCTTGTCGGCGGCGGGAACGTCACCGGGCTTGCCGCCGCTTTGCATGCGGCTGATCACCTCATCGAGTCCCTTCTGGTCGATCTCGGAGCCGAAGTCCTCGCGAAAACTCTTCACGTAGCTGATGCCGTCGATCACCACATCCCAGGCCTTCCAGCCGTCGGGCCCCTTACGCATGCTGTAGTTGACCGGCACGGTGCTGCCGTTGTCGCGCTTCACCTCGGTACGTACCGTCGTACGGTCGGCGTCGGCGCCGAGCTTCGCGGGGAATACTTTGAGACGATCGCCGGTAAAGTTAACGAGCGACTTGCCGTAGTTGGCAATCATCGAGTGGTAGAAGGCGTCGATGAAGCGCTTCCTCTGCTCAGGGGTCGCATCGCGCCAATGCATGCCCAGCACGAGTCTGGCTGCATACTCGGTATCAAAATGTGGCAGCAGATCCTTCTCCACGAGCGCATCGATCTTTGACGGGTCTTTGCGGTACTCGGCGCGGTTCGCATCCAGCTCCGTCAGCATATCCCGCGCGGCCTTCTCAAGCAGCGCCGCCGGATCCGCGGCATTCGCATTCTGCGCGATGGCGACGCTTGCGCCCAATACCATGCAAGCCGTGAGTGCGATGAAGAATTTCATTTCTTGACCTCCGCATGATCCTGAGCCTTGCTGTCATCAGGAGCCTTGCTAGTATAGCCGGCAAAGAATTTGTTGATGAGACTCTCGAGCACGAGCGCCGACTGCGTCTGATCGATGCGGCTGCCATTCTTCAAATAGGCATCAGCCCCGCCGGGGCTGATGCCGACGTATTTGCCACCCAGGAGTCCCTGCGTCTGCACGCTCGCGAAACTGTCCTCGGGAATCTGGTTGTACTGCTGGTCAAGGCGCATGGTGACGATGGCCTTGTAGTCCTTGGGATCAAAGCCGATCGCCTGCACGACGCCGATGCGCACCCCAGCCATGGTAACCGGCGAGCCGGTCTTGAGGTCCCCGACATTTTCAAATCCCGCGCTCACCGTGTAGCCGGACTTGGCGCCACCGAGCTTCAGACCATTGGCCGGCAACTGTGTCGTCAGAAACAAGAGCGCGGCGAAACCCAGCAGCACGAACAACCCGGTCCCAATCTCAAGAGCTCGATTAGAATCGCGCATGAAAGTTCCTCTCAAAGAAAGCAGGCGGTGAGAACATAGTCGAGCAGTAGAATGAGCACCGACGAGGCGACCACCGTGCGCGTCGTCGCAAGGCCCACGCCCGCGGCCGTTGGCTCCGCGTGATAACCCTCAAATACCGCGATCAAGCTGCAAGCGAAACCAAATACGAGGCTCTTGACGATGCCTTCGACGACATCCTTAAGTGCAACGGCGCTTTGCATCTGCGACCAGAAGGAGCCGCGATCCACTCGCAACAGCTGCACACCCACAAGCTGTGCACCGAACAGCCCGATGATGTTGAACACCGCCGCCAACAGCGGCATCGCAATCACCCCGCCGATGAAGCGCGGCGCTGCGACATAGCGCAGCGGATCAACCGCCATCATCTTCATCGCCGTCAGCTGATCGGTCGCACTCATGAGGCCGATCTCGGACGTGAGCGACGTACCGGCGCGCCCGGCAAACAGGAGCGCCGTGATGACCGGACCCAACTCTTTCAGGAGCGCGAGCGCCGCTGCCGTGCCGAGCGCATCCTCGGAGCCGAAGCGCTGCAGAAGATCAAACCCCTGCAGCGCCAGTACCATGCCGACGAAGAGACCCGAGAGCATGATGATGACGAGCGAGCGGCCGCCGGCGTTGTATACCTGATTGACGATAAGCCGCGGACGCGCAAACGCCGGAGCGCACTGCGCGAGCATCCTGCACAAAAAAACGGCGACTGCACCCAGCTTCCTGAGGTTGCGCACGACGAGCGCATCGGCAGTCGTCGCGCTCATGGGTCTTCCACCGCCAGCAGCTGCTGTTCGTAGTCGGGCGCCGGATAGTGAAACGGCACTGGGCCCTCGGCGCTGCCATCCATGAACTGCCGCACCACATCATCCGCGCTCGCACGCAGCTCTTCGGGCGTGCCGTGGGCAACCACCCGGCCGCCCGAAAGGAGATAACTGTCGTGGGCGATTGCGGCCAGCTCCGGCACGTCGTGTGACACGACAACGCTCGTAATCCCCAGGGCCTCATTCATCTGGCGGATGAGCCGCTCGATCATGCCGCGCGAGATGGGATCCAAGCCGACGAAGGGCTCATCGTAAATCAGCAGCTCGGGATCCATCACAATGGCGCGCGCGAGCGCCACGCGCCGCGCCATGCCGCCGGAGAGCTCAGCCGGCATAAGATCGGCTGCGCCGCGCAGACCCACCGCCTGCAGTTTTGTCAGCACGAGCGTGCGCAACAGCGGCTCCGGCAGGTCCGTATGCTCGCGCAGCGGAAAGGCTACGTTTTCGAATACGTCCATGTCGGTCAAGAGCGCGCCGTTCTGGAACAGCATCCCCATGCGCTTGCGCAACGCAAACACCTCACGCGAATTGAGCGTTGCCAGATCCTGACCCCAGACGAGCACCTGGCCGCTGTCGACCGGGACTTGCGCGGTCATGAGTCGGAGCAGCGTCGTCTTGCCGGTGCCGCTGGGTCCCATGATCCCGGTGATCCGACCGCGACGCACGGTGAGATCCAACGATTCGAAGATCGCCCGTCCGTCGATCGCATAGTGCACCCCGCGCACATCGATCAGCACGTCGGCGCCAGAGGCGCCCAAGGCCGGCGCGGGTTTAACGGGATCCGTCAAGTAGTCGCCGCGCCGTGCCCATCAGGCCGCCTGACATTCCATTTTCGATGCGTACTCGCCGGTGGTCGCAAGCCCGTTCAGCTTCAAACGACGCACGAGTTCCTTCTGCGCAGCGGTGCGGTTGCCGCTCTGCCCGCTCCAGGTCGTGAGCGCCGTGTCCTGCAACGCGCGGCCATAGCTGAAAGTCAGCGGCCATGGCAGCGGCCCGAGATTATTCATGAGCGAAAGATGCATCGTCGCCTCCGTCGGCGACTGGCCGCCGGAGAGAAACGCGATGCCGGCCACCGCCGGCGGCACGTGACGCTTGAGACAGCGCACGCTCGCCTGTGCGACTTGCTCCGGGGTCGCACGATTGCTCGCCTTCTTGCCGGATATCACCATGTTGGGCTTCAGCACCATGCCCTCGAATTCGATGCGATGTGCAAACAGCTCGCGAAACACGGTCTGCAGCACGTTCTCGGTGACCTCCTCGCAGCGCTCAATCGAGTGCGCGCCATCCATGAGCACCTCCGGCTCCACGATCGGAACGATGTCCTGCTCCTGACAGAGCGCCGCATAACGGGCGAGCGCATGCGCGTTGGCCTCGATCGCGAACGACGTCGGAATGCCGGCGCCGATATCGATGACGGCGCGCCACTTCGCAAAACGCGCGCCGAGCTTTCGATATTCGATCAACCGCTCGCGCAGGCCATCCAAGCCCTCGGTGATCGTCTCGCCGGGAAATTGTGCAAAAGGCTTCGCACCCGTATCGACCTTGATGCCGGGCAGGATGCCGTTGTTCTCAAGATACGTAGGAAAGGCCACGCCCTCGCGGGTCTTCTGGCGCAGGGTCTCATCATAAAGAATGACGCCGCTAATGAAATCCTTGGCGCCGGGGGCCGTGAACAGCATCTCCCGGTAAGCGCGGCGATGCTCCTCGGTCGATTCGAGCTTGATGCCGGCAAATCGCTTGGTAATCGTGCTCGTGCTTTCGTCCGCCGCCAGGATGCCCTTGTTCTTCATCACCATTGCGCGCGCTATGCGCGTAAGCTCGCCGCGATTCATCGTCGACCCTCCCGTTGATTAAGCCCGAAAGAATACCAAATCGCGAACGCTGCAAGCCCGCGGCGGGGCGAATAAGTCGGTGTTTCGCTTGGTGCGGCGCGCAATTGGTACTAAAATAGTCCTACATAAGTCGTAAGCTTGGGCGCTAGCTCGAGCTTACCTCTGCATCGGGAGCCGACACCATGCTGCGCATCCGCCGTTTGACCGACTACGCAACAGTAATCCTCGGGGTTCTTGCCGCGGAGCCCGAGCGCGTGCACACCGCGACCGCGCTTGCGCTGCGCACGCGGATCGGGGCGGCCACCGCAAGCAAGCTTTTAAAGCAGCTGCATCGTGCGGCGCTCGTCACCTCAAGTCGCGGGCTGCATGGCGGCTACAAGCTTGCGCGGCCAGCGCATGAAATCAGCGCCGCTGCGATCCTCGATGCTCTGGAAGGACCGCTTGCACTGACGGATTGCTCCGCGGGCCACGGCCATTGCGGCATCGAGGATACCTGTCGTGTCGGGCGCGGCTGGCAGCGCTTGAATCTTGCCATCCGCAGGAGTCTCGCCGAGGTAAGCCTCGCGCAACTTGCGGGGCTCGACGGCGCGCCCGTCGCCCGTTCGCGTCGTGAACTCAAAGACCAGATCGCCAACGACCATGAGTGAAACCAGCCATCAACTCGAGGCGCTGCTTGAGCGCGGCTATCAGCACGGCTTCGTCACCGATATCGAATCCGATACCGTGCCGCCGGGACTCGACGAGGACGTCGTGCGCCTGATCTCGCGCAAGAAGGGCGAGCCGCAATTCCTGACTGATTGGCGCCTGCAGGCGCTGCGCCATTGGCTCACGATGCGCGAGCCGCATTGGGCGCATGTGAAGTTCAAGCCGATCAATTATCAGGGCATCTCCTACTACTCGGCGCCGAAGGCGAAGAAGGACGGCCCGAAGAGCCTCGCCGAAGTTGATCCCAAGCTCCTTGAGACCTACGCGAAATTAGGCGTGCCGCTGCATGAGCGCGCGCGGCTTGCCGGCGTTGCCGTCGATGCGGTGTTCGACAGCGTTTCGGTCGCGACCACCTTTAAGGAGCGTCTGGCCGCGGCCGGCGTCATTTTCTGTCCGTTCTCGGAGGCCGTGCGCACGCATCCGGAGCTCATCGAGCGGTACCTCGGCACGGTCGTTCCCTACACCGACAACTTCTACGCGGCGCTGAATTCCGCGGTGTTCTCCGACGGCTCCTTTGTGTACGTGCCGAAGGGGGTGCGCTCGCCGATGGAGCTCTCCACCTACTTTCGCATCAATGCGCTCAACACCGGCCAGTTCGAGCGCACCTTAATCATCGCCGACGAGGGCTCCTACGTGAGCTACCTCGAAGGCTGTTCGGCGCCGATGCGCGATGAGAACCAGCTGCACGCCGCGGTGGTCGAGCTCATCACGCTCGACGATGCCTACATCAAGTACTCCACGGTGCAGAACTGGTATCCCGGGGACGAGCACGGCGTCGGCGGCATCTACAATTTCGTCACCAAGCGCGGCGAATGCCGCGGCAAGAACTCGCACATCTCCTGGACCCAGGTCGAGACCGGCTCGGCCATCACCTGGAAATACCCAAGCTGTGTGCTGCGCGGTGCAGGCTCGATCGGCGAGTTCTATTCGGTCGCGACGGTCAATCATCATCAGCAGGCCGACACCGGCACCAAGATGATCCACATCGGCCCCGACACGAGGAGCACCATCATCTCGAAGGGCATCTCCGCCGGCTGCGGCCAGAACACCTACCGGGGCCTAGTGAAGATCCTGCCCAGCGCGCACGGCGCGCGCAATTTCACCCAATGCGACTCGCTATTGATGGGCACGCGCTGCGGCGCGCACACTTTTCCGTACATCGAGGCGAAGAACCCGACGGCGACGGTGGAGCACGAAGCGAGCACGTCGAAGATCAGCGACGACCAGCTCTTCTACTGCCAGCAGCGCGGCATCACAACCGAGGATGCCGTCAACATGATCGTCAGCGGCTTTTGCAAGTCGGTGTTCAAGGAGCTGCCGATGGAATTTGCGGTCGAGGCGCAAAATCTGCTCGCCGTGAGCCTGGAAGGAGCCGTCGGATGAGCGCGCTTCTCGCCATCAAAAATCTTAGCGTGGCGGTCGGCGACAAGCCGGTGTTGAACGGCGTGACGCTCGACGTCAACCCGGGCGAGGTGCACGCCATCATGGGCCCGAACGGCTCCGGCAAGAGCACGCTTGCACACGTGCTCGCCGGGCGTCCCGGATACACGTTGAGCGGCGGCAGCGTGAGCTTCTTGGGCCGCGATCTGTTCGCGCTCGCGCCCGAGGCGCGCGCGCGCGCCGGCGTCTTTCTGGGTTTTCAATATCCGGTGGAGATTCCCGGGGTCAACAATGTGTATCTCCTGAAAGCGGCGTTGAACGCCGTGCGCAAGGAACGCGGCCTGCCGGAAGTCGACGCCTTCGAATTTTTGGGTGTGGTGCGCGATAAGATGAAGTTCATGCGCATGGATGAAAGTTTCCTCGGCCGCGCCGTCAACGAAGGTTTCTCGGGCGGCGAAAAAAAGCGCAACGAGATTCTGCAGATGCTGATCCTCGAGCCTAAACTTGCCATTCTCGATGAGACCGACTCGGGGCTCGACATCGACGCTTTGAAGGTCGTTGCGGAGGGCGTCAACAGTCTGCGTTCGCCGGAGCGCTCCTTCCTCGTCGTCACCCATTACCAGCGCATGCTCGACTACATCGTCCCCGACTTCGTCCACGTGCTCGTCAACGGCCGCATCGCCAAGAGCGGCGATCGCACCCTTGCGCTCGAGCTCGAACGCCGCGGCTACGAGTGGGTGAGCGACGCGGCCGCCTGAATATGCCGATGAGCACTCCCCTCTGCGCACGCATCACAGAAGAATACGCCGCCGCCGCGGCAGCCTTGCCGGCGGCCGTCGTCAGCGCCGAGCGCCGGCGTGCGGCGCTGCAGGCGCTTGGTCTGCAGGGCCTGCCCGGGCCGCGCGATGAGAATTGGAAGTACGCGAATCTGCGCGCACTTGAGCGCGTGCGCTTTGCACCGGCGGGTACGCTTGCGCCATTGGACGCTGCCCTTCCAGCCGCGTCCGCGGCAGAGCTGCCCGCCGCCCTTAAGGGTTATATCCGCTATACGTTTGTTGACGGTGTGTTCGCGCCGGCGCTATCGAGCGCGCGCCTGGTGGCGGCGCCCGAACACGAGTCGCAGGAGCGACTGCCGGCGAGCGACGCGCGCTTTGCGCTGCTCAATGACGCCTTTGCGAATGATGCCGCGGTGCTCCGCATCGGCGCAGGAAATGCGGCTCCGAGCTGCATTGAAGTGTTGTTCGTTGCGCGCACTGCCGGCGCTAAAGCCGCCTCCTACCCGCGGCTTGATGTGCGCGTGGCGAGTGACGCGTGCCTCTGGCTCGTCGAGCGCCACGTAAGTCTTACGAGCGACGCCAATTTCGTGAACGTCGCGGCTGAGATCGATATCGGCCGCGGCGCAACCATGACGCATTATCGCGTGCAGCAAATGGGCGCGCGCGCGACCTGGATCGATACGTTGAGCGCCACGGTTGCGCAAGATGCGAGCTATCAGCAGCACCTCGTTCATCTGGGGGCCTTGTCGGCACGCTCCACGGTTCACGTGCGCTTGGCTGGCGCGCGCTCGGCAGCACGCCTGCACGCGCTGTGCGCCGCGAAGCGCCATCAGGTGCACGATGCCTACGCGCTCATCGAACATGCCGCCCCCCATGCCACGAGCGAACAGATCTTCCGCGGTATCGCCGCAGAACGCGCACGCGTGGCTTTCAACGGCAAGGTCACGGTGCAGGCAGGCGCGCATGGCACCGACTCACGCCAGTCGCTGCGCGGGCTGCTCGCGGGTCCGGAGGCGGAGATCGACGTGCGGCCGCAGCTTGAGATTCACACCGACGACGTGCGCTGCAGTCATGGCGCCACCGCCGGCAAACTCGATGATGCGGTGCTCTTTTATCTCCTATCGCGCGGCCTTGAGCCCGACACAGCACAGCAGCTCTTGAAATGGGCATTTCTTGCCGACGTCGTCGGCAAGATCGAGATCCCGGAGCTTAAGAGAACTATTGAGCTCGCTCTGGCGGGCAGCATTGATGTCGCAGCGGATTTGAAGGATCTCCTATGAGCGTCGCAAGCGCAGCTTATCCCGTGGCCGAACAACCGCTTGATGCCGAGAGTGTGCGCCGTGATTTCCCCATTCTCGCGCGCAACATCAACGGCAAGCCACTCGTTTATCTGGACAGCGCCGCCTCCTCGCAGCAGCCGCTGCCCGTGATGCGCGCAGTCGAGCGCTATGAGACGCACTCGCATGCCAATGTGCACCGCGGTGTCCACACCCTAAGCCAGGAGGCTACCGACGCATTCGAAGGCGCGCGCGATCGGGTGCGCCGCTTTGTCAACGCAGCCTCGACACGCGAGATCGTGTTCGTGCGCGGCACGACCGAAGCCGTCAATCTTGTCGCGCAATCGTATGTGCGGCCGAGCTTCGTTCCCGGGGATGAAATCCTCATCACCGCTCTTGAGCATCACGCCAACATCGTTCCCTGGCAACTTGTATGCGCGCAGAGCGGCTGCACGCTGAAAGTCGCACCGATCGACAAGAAGGGCGAACTCCTGTTCGATGAGTACATTGAGCTTTTGTCGCCGCGCACGCGGCTCGTCGCGATGGCGCACGTCTCGAACGCGCTCGGCACGGTGCTGCCCGTCAAGCGCATGATCGCGGCCGCTCATGAGCACGGCGCGCGCGTACTCGTCGACGGGGCGCAGGCTGTGCCGCACTCGCGCGTCGACGTGCGCGCGCTCGATGCCGATTTCTACGCTTTCTCGAGCCACAAGCTCTACGGCCCCACGGGGATAGGCGTGCTCTATGCGCGCGCGGAGCTGCTTGAGTCGATGCCTCCCTGGCAGGGCGGCGGCGACATGATTCGCACCGTGACCTTCGAGGCGAGCACCTATAACGATTTGCCCTGGAAGTTCGAGGCGGGCACGCCGCACATCTCGGGCGCAGTGGGTCTCGCCGCTGCGATCGACTATGTGGAGGCCCTCGGCCTTGATGCGATTGCGGCGCATGAGCAGCGACTGTTGAAACTTGCGACCGCTGAACTGAGCCGCATCCGCGGCGTGCAGATCATCGGCACGGCCGCACACAAGGCGGCAGTCGTGTCTTTCACTATGAGCGGCGTGCATCCGCACGACATCGGCACGATCCTCGACACGGAGGGGATCGCGATCCGCACGGGCCACCACTGCGCGATGCCGGTGATGGACTTCTTTGGCGTGGCCGCAACCGCGCGCGCCTCCTTTGGCTGCTACAGCACAGCAGATGATGTGGCACGGCTTGCGTGCGCGGTGGAGCGCGTGCGCGAGGTGTTCGCCTGATGGACTTGAAGGATCTGTATCGCGACGTGATCCTCGATCACAACCGCCGGCCGAGAAACTTCGGCCGTTTGGATCCGAGCGATGCGCAGGCGGAAGGACATAACCCGCTCTGCGGCGACCGCTTGTCGGTTTTTGTGCGCCTGAACGGCGATCGAATTGAAGACGTGCATTTCGAGGGCAAGGGCTGCGCCATCTCCACGGCCTCCGCATCGCTCATGACCGAGGCCGTCAAGGGCAAGAGCCGCGCGGCGGTCGATGAGATATTCGAGCGCGTGCATACGCTTCTCACGAGGCAGGATGCGCCGCCCTCGCAGGATCTGGGCAAGTTGGCCGCGCTCTCCGGCGTGCGCGAATACCCGGCACGCGTGAAGTGCGCAACGCTCTGTTGGCATACCCTGAACGCCGCGCTCCAAAACGGCGCGACCGTCACGACGGAATGAGCCAATGCGCTCGCACGAGAATCAACCGTTCGTCGTCAACCGCGAGGTACGCGCCGTGATCGTTCCGGCGGGCGTCGAGGTCAGATTAAAGCCCGGCCAGGCGGGCTACATCACGCAGGCTTTGGGCGGCAGCTTTACGGTGTATTTGGACGGCAATCTCTTGCGCATTTCCGGCGAGGACGCCGATGCCATCGGCCAGAATGCCGTCAAGCCCCCGGATCTGCCGCCGAACGCCACTGCAGAGGACGTCCGCAAGCTTGCCTGGGATCAGATGCGCAGCTGCTACGATCCGGAAATCCCCATCAACATCGTCGAGCTCGGGCTCGTGTACGAATGCGACGTCACGCAGAATGAAGACGGCACGAGAAGCCTCGACGTGAAGATGACGCTGACCGCCCCCGGCTGCGGCATGGGGGAAGTGCTGGTCGAGGATGTGCGCGAGAAGATCGAACGCATCCCCAGCGTGCGCGAGGCGCGCGTTGAGCTGACATTCGATCCGCCGTGGAGTCAGAGCATGATGTCTGAAGCCGCGCGCCTGCAAACCGGGATGTACTAGACGCGCCATGTCCTCGGAGTGGGTTGATGTGTGCGCAGCAGCGGATGTGAGTGAGACTCAGCCACTGTCAGTGGAGGTTGACGACGTCGAGCTCGTCATTGCGCGCTGTGGCAGCGAGCTCTATGCAGTCGAGAATCGCTGTACGCACGACGGGCAAAGTCTCAGCGGCGCGGAAATCGAAGCCTGCGAGATCATCTGTCCACGGCATGGTGCGCGCTTCTGCCTGAAATCCGGCGAAGCATTGACGCCGCCCGCGTACGAGCCACTGCGCACATTCAAGGTTCGCGAGGAGCACGGGCGCATTCTCCTGGAACGCCCCACATGAAGCGGCTGACACTGGTGCGTCACGCGCATGCGAAAATGCAAAACCCGCCAGTGACGGATTTCGAACGCCCCTTAAGTCGCCGCGGCAAGAGCGAAGCGAAGGAGACGGCGCTGCTGCTCCGCGAGCAGGGGCTCACTCCGGATCTCATGATTGCAAGCCCGGCCAAACGGACCCTGCAGACTGCGCAGATCCTGGTGCGGGAGCTTCAGATCCCGGAGCGGCACCTGCGGCACGATGAGACTTTATATCTTGCAACGGCGGACGCTCTGCTCAACGTGATTCGCGCCACCGGGCCACGCATCGAGCACCTGATGATCATCGGTCACAACCCGGGCGTCTCGGTGCTCGCGAATATTCTCGCGCCCGAGGCGGCGCTCGGTGAGTTCACAACCGCCGCGGCGTGCACCATGGAGTTCGAGGTCGGAAGCTGGTCCGCCATCAACGCCGGTTCCGCAACAAAAGCTGCGCGCAAATCGCGAGCCCCGCGTCTCTTCAGATTGTTCAAATAGCGCAACGCCCGCGCTCGGATTTACACAATAAGCGGAGAACAGCGCCTGACACACCTCATGCCCCAACACATTGGCATCGTCGCCTGCTCCGCTGAAGGTGCGGCGCTGTGCTATCGCACGATCTGCGTGGAAGGCGCGCA
Organism: Steroidobacteraceae bacterium; assembly: GCA_036833805.1. Lineage (GTDB taxonomy): Bacteria > Pseudomonadota > Gammaproteobacteria > Steroidobacterales > Steroidobacteraceae > PALSA-1196. The sequence continues at coordinate 76,933 of DAITPA010000002.1, forward strand.
GCTTCTGGGCGCGCACGCTCATCCCGAGGTCTCGATGCATACGCACTCGCTCGCCGAGTATATGCAGTGCATCTACCGCGGCGACTGGCAGGGTGTGGGTAAACTCATGCTCTCCTCCGCCAATAAGCTTGCGGCAATCGGCGCCGATTTTTTGATCTGCCCCGACAACACCATACATCAGGCGCTCCCGTACATTGAAACGCGCTCACCGCTGCCGTGGCTGCACATCGCTGAGGTCGTGGCGTCAAAGGCCGTCGAGCGCGGCTTCCGGCGTGCCGGACTTACCGGAACTCGCTATCTCGTCGACAGCGAGGTCTATCCCGAAAAGCTCGCGCTGCACGCTGTTGAGTACCTGCGGCCGAGCAGCGCGGAACGCGAAGAAATCAACCGCATTATTATGGATGAATTAGTGTGCGGAATCTTCAGACCCGAAGCGGTCGCGTACTTTCAGAAGATCATCGGGCGGATGAAGGATGCGGGCTGCGACTCTGTGGTACTCGGCTGCACCGAGATCCCGTTGATCATGAATGATTCAAATTCCCTTCTACCGACGCTTGATTCCACGCGCCTGCTCGCGCGGGCTGCATTGCGGAAGGCCGTGAGGGCTGAGTGACCCTACTCTGGTCGTTGAAGCTTCACGACACCATACCAGCGCCATCGGCCGGGGTTCCTCGGGTCGGGCGCAGGAAAGCGCACAACTATCCGCAGCACGAACGGCAGGTGGCGAAATCGCGCCCCAATTGGCCGGCTTCGCACTGCCAGAGTGTGCTCGGCCTCTAGATGACCCCAAATATCCGGACTTAGGTGGCTGCCGGAGGCAATAGACGCAGGCTGTTCTTACTTAGCCGAGCGGCGGTATCAGTATCGCTGCGCGCGTTATCGGGCCTAAGAAGTAGCCGTCGCTGGGCTGTCCAATCACTACGTAGAACGTTTCCGCGTGAGTACGAGACGGATTTGGAACAATGCGTATGAATAACCTCGCTAAGTGTCTGCCTTTCGAAAAGGCCTGTGTTGTCTGGCTTTGTGAAACAAAGTCATTGCCAGGCTTTGCCGACGAGGCCTCGGTCCACCATACAAAACTACCGTTGCCTCTAGCTTCATCAGAACGGCGAACACTGATCTCCGCGAAGTGCTCGCCCGAACGCACGCTATAGGTACCGGCAGAAATGGTGATTTTGTCTGCCGCTATGGTTCGCGATGCGCCAACCGTTGGCTCACGCGCGCCACTTGCGGACGATGGATCGGGTTCACGCGCAACCGGCGCAGTCCGCAGTTCTGTCAAGAAAGGCTGTCCCAGTAATCCTGCCGGCGTCGGTTGCGGGACTATTCTCGCGTCATACACCGTCATTTGATTGACCGGCGCCGGTTGAGAGCCTGTTGGCGCGCTTAACGTCGCTCCTGGCGCGAGCCGCTTGCCGCCGACATTGTCGGCAAATGACGCGTGCCTGAGTGCAACCCATAAACCTAAACCAACAATCAAGGACGCGAGCAGCGCAATGCGCGGCACTGCCCGCGAGTGCAATCGGTGTGGAAGCATGGCGTCAAGAGCATGCGGAGGGGGTAAAAGCTCTGCCATCGGTTTTAGACCAAGTTTTGCAAGCCAATCCCGTACGGACAGTGACCGACTTTCTCGATACCAAGAAAGCCCGAGCCGTAGCGACCGCCATTGCCGATGGCTCACGCCTTGCGGCCGCCGCGGCCGCATCCCAAGATCGCGTGCTTCTGTCGAAGGCAGCCGTTGAAACGGGTGTTTGCCGGCGAGCAATTCATACGATAGGCACGCCAGGGCGTACAAGTCGTCGCGCGGGTCCGACTGCTGACCATCCAACAGTTCACAACAAGTGTAGGCCGGAGTGACTGCGGGAAAGGGATTTCTTTGCAGAGGGTCGGAAGTCTTTGCTTGGCGAGTTGAAGTACTGGATGCTCCAAAGTCCAATATCCGCACTTCTCCACGGTCGGTGAGCAGCACGTTTTGGGGCTTGAGATCACCATGAACTACATTGCGCGAGTGTGCATGTACGAGACCTGACCCGATTTCCCGAATGATTGTCCAAGCGTGTGCGCGACCGAGTGGCAGCGGGTGCGTACGCAGAAGCACACTGCTCAAGAGCTCGCCTTCGAGCAATTCCATCGTGTAAAAGGCAACGTCATCGTCATGATGCATCTCGTACACCTTGACAATATTCGGGTGAGAGAGAGCTTGCGCGCAGTAAAACTCACGTCGCAGGTCTGCAAGGATCTCGGGACGTTGGCCGATGTTTTCATTCAGGACCTTTACCGCGACATGGCGCTTGTCTTCCGCAAGGTCGATGCGGTGCCGATCCAGCGCCTTAAAGACCGCGCCCATTCCGCCACGGCCCAGTAGACCCTCCAGAACGTAGCGATTTTGTAAGACACAGCCGACTTCGAGCGGCTGCGGCAAAGGATGAACTGCGGTGCGCTCTGCCGGCGTCGGGCTGAGTGCCGCTGGCGGCGCGTTAATGAACAATCCGTCGTTTTGATTAGCGCCACTCTGATCTGTGTTCTCTGCTTGCGATAGAGACTCGGGTCGGACGGTGTCGAAGTGCGCTGTACGCTGCGTCGCCAAACTAGATGATGCACGAGCGGGGCGCAGCTCGACGGTCGTGCCATAGGCGCGATCTTCTAATTCATAGCATGCAATCCTCGCTCTAATAGACCGGAAAAGATGCTCCGCCAAGCTACCCTGCCGATAGCGCGCGTCAATATGTGCGAGAATGATCGAGACGAAGTTCGGCGTGGACTCGCAAAAAACCAACATCTCTCGCAGGAACTCGTCTTCGGTGCATTCGCGGCGTTCCAGCGCATCGAGTTGGGTTCGTAAATTGAATTCGAACTGCGACATGGACGCATTCGTTGAGCTTGCGGAAAATTCGCTCATAGATCGCTGGTCGCAAAGATAGAATCTGTCGGCCCAGCCCGCTCCCTCACTTATAGCCCGGCCAAATCTCGCATCACAGGAGTTTGTCGGCATTCATCGGCGCCGCAGCTAATCGGTCCGGTGGTGAATGGCTGCAGTTCCTATCGATCGATTCGATTCACGTAACGCCCAAGTATTGCACAGTCTCACGAACGCACCGCAATGACAAATTATGTAAAGTGCTGTGCAGACGTTAGAGGACCTATCGCTCACATGAGAAGCCTATAGGCGGACCTCAAATCGCAGCATGATGATGCGCCGCCGCACTGCTCAAAACCGCGTGACCCCATCGATTGCGCGCCTCTCGGAACACTTCCGGATGAATTACCCCGTACCGCCGTGCATCGACTCGCCCGAACACCGTGTGCAGTGCGAAGCATTGCGACCGGTTCAAGATGACGCCCACGACCTTGGTCTTGCCCGTGGTAAGTGCGGCGCGCAACGTCCGACTGGTATGCAGAGCTTCAACGTAGGGAGCTGCGAATAAGTTCCACAAGAAGGTCGGCACAAACACCAACCCCACCGAGCCGCCGTGCGCAGCTATTCTCGTCAGTGCTCCGAGCGACTGGCTGCTGGGCACCCCGGGATGATTTGCATCGCGTTGTCGACGGCCAAGCCGTGCGTGTGAATGTGGCAATCTCTTGGGCGGTGGCTTCGCGCCCTTTAGATTGTAGGTTGCCTCGAACCTCTTCAAGATGTTCTCCGGCTTATGTGTTTTCGTGCCGCTCATTCGCGATGCGTTCCGAACGCTTGGGTTTGGCGGCCATGCCAATACAGTGGTGACCACTGCGACGGACTGGAGGTCGCATCGCAGCAGTGCTTTTTTTGAGCATTTGATGTTCAGTTACTTAAGCGCTGTGCAGATCTTCTAAATGCTTGCATTTGTCGGCGCGACCAGAGAGATTCGAGTTCCAGACCCGCTATTTCGTAGGGGCGCCCAGGAAATTACGGTACTTTGCAATTCAACACGTTATATGGGCCGCCCGCTCTCAATCTTTCGCCGAGATGCGCCCGGCATCGCCGAAGTTCCACGTACCGGCGTTGAAGGACCACAGCCGGCCCCTGAGCGGTCACTCAATCATTCCCGCCTAGGTGCGTGAGGAAGGCCTCGGCCCGGGCCGTGCCCCGCTCGGACACGCGCCACTTGCCAGGGGAAGCAAGGAAGCCTCAAATCCAGTCGCAATGGGGTATGATCGGTGCGGATGCTTTGGTGCTTGACCGGGCGCCTGACGCGGACCGGCCGAGCAGCGGGGTAGCCGGAATCGCCCACTTCGAACAACGCCTTTCGGCCCCCGAATCGATACCCAAGCCATGATTTGCGGAGACTTTCAGGCTGCGCCCGATAGGTCATTTGGCCTACCGGCCCCGGTAACGGCAGGGGCGTCCCGTCTCGACGCGCCGCGTTCGACTTACACATTCGGTTAGACCGCTCCTGGAACAAGCCGGTCCACGTTACGCTTGGAACGGTCGCTCGTAATGCAGCCCAAGCTCTAGAGCGAAGACTGACGCGTCAATCGCTGACTGACAAAGGACAGACATATGCCGATCACTGCATTTAGCAGCTTCACCGACGGCCTCGATCCGAGCAGCAGGAGCCGCGAGCACTTCGTTACTACCATCGACATGAAGGACGACCGTCGTTGGGTGCCGTATGCGGACGGTGTCTGGTTCCAACCGTGCCACTTCAACGTTACGTCCGGGGGATTCAGCGTTGTTCTGAAGGGTCTCCCTGGCAGCGTGCTCGGCACTCACTACCACGTTGGGACTGTGCGTGGTTACACGCTGCGTGGTCACTGGCGATACCTCGAGCACGACTGGGTGGCAAAACCTGGGACCTTCATCTATGAACCCGCTGGCGAAGCTCACACGCTGGTAATCACGAAGGACTCACCAGAACCGGCGTTGATCATGTTTGTAGTGGAGGGTGGGCTCATTTATCTGGACAAACCGGCCAACGGTGGCGTTGCCGCCTACGAGGATGGATTTACCCTTCTCGAACTGACTCGGAAGTACTATCGCGAGTCGGGTCTCGATGTGCGCCAGTTGGACTTGCTCATTCGCTAGTTGAGGCGCGCGATCTAACACGCCACTGCAGGCGACTGGCGGCAGCGTAGTGTTATTTCGCAGCGAGCGTACAGCACCCGGTGGCCCGCAGCTGAAAATAGGCGCAATCCCGTCCAACATCACAGACTCGGACATTCCTTCTCGCGAATGACGGCCATCGGGCCGGGAGTTGCCGGTCGCGTCCAGTCGTCCCCGCGCTCCCGGGCGCAATCCTGTAGCAACTGTTGCGTCTTGCGGAGGTTGAGCTAATCTGGCCGTATCACAGACAAGGTGGATCGACGTGAACGCGGAAAAAACCAGCGTCTGCCCCCTCGATTGCCCGGACACCTGCAGTCTCTCAGTGACGGTTGCAGGCGATCAGCTTGTCGCCGTGCGCGGCTCGAAGGTCAATCCCATTACCCACGGTGCCGTTTGTGCCAAAGTAGCCAATTACTATCCCGATTTCGTTCACGGCCCGAACCGTTTGCGCCATCCACTTAAGCGCGTTGGTGCAAAAGGCGCGGGCAAGTTCGAGCGAATCTCCTGGGATGAGGCGCTCGACACTATTCACGGTCGCGTCAGCGACATCATTGATCGCTACGGCCCGCAAGCGCTGCTGCCGCTCAACTATGCCGGCCCGCAAGGGATGCTGGCGGGCGATTCCATGTCGCTGCGCTTCTTTCATAGAATCGGCGCCTCGCTGTTGAGCCGCAGCCCGTTGTGTGGCGGCATCCGCAGCGCGGCCTACGCCGGTACTTTCGGCGCAACCCCCGGCACGCCGCTCCAGCAGGTCAGTCTCGCGAAGCTCGTCATCGTCTGGGGCAACAATGCCACGAGCTGCAATCTGCACCTCATGCGCCAGATCAATGCCGCCAAGCGCAATGGCGCGAGGCTGGTAGTGATCGACCCGCGGCGCGTCAAAGTGGCCGAACAGGCGCATTTGCATTTGCCGGTCCGCCCCGGCACGGATGTGGTGCTGGCCTGGGCTATCGCCGTGGAACTGGAGCGGCTCGGCGGCCTCGATCATGCGTTCATAGAAAAGCATGTGCTGGGGTTCGACGCTTACATGGACGCCGCGAGAGCTTACCCTCCTGAGCGCGCCGCAGAGATTTGTGATGTCCGGCTCGACGACATCCGTACCCTGGCACGGTGGTATTGCGACGCGGCACCCGCGGTAATCGCCTGGGGCAATGGTCTGGAGCGCAATCAGAACGGCGGCTCGGGACTGCGTGCCATTGCCGCTCTCCCGGCGCTCGCCGGCAAATTCGGCGTCGCCGGCGGTGGGCTGGTGGGTGGCGCAGGCCACGCTTTTCCGAAGACGCTCGATAGACTGACCCGCACCGACTTCGTACCACCGCAGGCGCGCACGATCAACATCATTGACGTGGGCAAACTGCTGCTCGATCAGAGCCTCGACCCGCCGCTCAAAGCACTGTTCGTCTACAACCACAATCCGCTGATCGTGCATCCCGATCAGAATCGTATGAAGCAGGGCTTGGCGCGTGAGGATCTGTTTATCGTTGGCATCGAAGTGGCGATGACCGACAGCATGGCGTACGCGGATGTGGTACTGCCGGCCTGTACGCACTTCGAGCACGCGGATATCTACGCGGCCTACGGCCAGCAGTACTTGCAGCGCGCCGAGGCGGTGATTCCCCCGGTGGCTGAGAGCCTGCCGAATACCGAGATTTTTCGCCGGCTTGCCGCCAAGTTTGGCTTTACGGATCCGGCGTTCAGGGAAAGTGACGCCGAACTGATGGACGCTGCGCTGAACCTGGATGATCCACGCATGCAGGGTCTTCGCGCGAGCCGGGTTCCCATCGATCGGGCGATCAGGATGGAGTATGCCGGCGACGAGCCAGTGCTTTTCCAGAACGTATCGCCGCGAACGCCAAGCGGCAAGATCGAGCTGGAATCGTCGACGCTCGGCGCGCGTTACGGCGCAGCCCTGCCAGGGTACCGGCCGCTCGCCTCTCGCTATGCGCTGACGCTGATCACACCTGCCTCCGACAAGCGCATCACTTCCACGTTTGGAGGTCTCGCGGCAAATGACGCTACCCCGGTGCTGGAGATGAATCCTGCTGACGCCGCTGCACGCGGGCTGGTCGATGGAGCTGCGGTAAAAGTGTGGAATGAGTTGGGGCAAGTGTTTTTGCCGCTGCGCATCACGGCTACCGTGCGCCCCGGTGTGGTCAGCTCGGAGAAAGGCGCCTGGCTTAGGACCAGTCCGAACGGGCAGACGGTGTCGGCATTGGCTCCCACGCATAAAGCCGACCTCGCCGACGGCGCCTGCTACAACGACGCGCGCGTGGAGGTGGCCGCGCAGTAACTGATTCGCTCGGCGCCGGTTCTCTGAGCTGCCTACCGAGACCCTTGAACGTCCGGTTTGGAGCAGGCATTTCTCAATCTCGACGGTCCAGGTCAGAGCCTCTCGATTATCTATACGAGAAAAGTGAGGGCCATCTTTGGCAATAATGACTTCCGGCAGAAAGACGGCGCTCTCTGGATTTCGA
>DAITPA010000003.1:0-69115 GCA_036833805.1 Steroidobacteraceae bacterium
CCCCAAGCCCGGCACCGTCTCGAGCACCGACTCGTTATAGCGGCGCGCGCGCCGCCGGCGGTGACCGCTGATCGCGAAGCGGTGCGCTTCATCGCGGATTCTTTGTATGAGGCGCGAGGCGGGGGAATGCGGCTCGAGCAGGAGTGGCACATCCCCGCCGTGCACAAACAGTCGTTCCTGACCCGGGCGGCGCGCGGGGCCCTTAGCGACGCCGATGAGCGTGACATCCTCGAACCCAAGCGGCACCAGCACCGAATGCACTTCGTTGATCTGCCCCAGGCCTCCATCGATCAGCAGGAGATCCGGCACGGGAAATTCCCCTTCACGGATGCGCGTATAGCGGCGCGTCAGCGCCTGGCGCAGTGCCGCGTAGTCATCCCCGGGCGTAACCCCTGTGATGTTAAAACGCCGGTACTCCTTCTTAAGCGGTCCGTCGCGCCCGAACACGACACAGGAGGCCACCGTGCCCTCGCCGCCCGTGTGACTGATGTCAAAGCATTCGATGCGCGCCGGCAGTTCCGGCAGATCAAGCTCCTGAGCCAGCGCCGTCAGCATCTCCTCGGCACCCTGGCGCTGCGCAAGGCGCATGCGCAGCGCCTGGGTTGCGTTTTCTATGTTGAGCTCGAGCCAGCGTGCGCCCAGGCCGCGCGCCGGGCGGCGCACGTTCACGGTCCGCGCCGCCCGGGTTGCAAGCGCCTGCGCGAGCGCCTGCGGGTCATCGAGCTCGGCGCTCACCAGAACCTCCGGCGGCGGTTCCTGCGTTGCGTAGTACTGCATGATGAACGACGTCAGGGCCTCGTCAGGCTCGGCGAGCGCGCCACGCGGGAAATAGCTGGTGGTGCCAAGATTGCGCCCGCCCCTCACCAGCATAACGCTGATGGCGTATTCCCCCGGTTCGCCCACGATGCACACGACATCAACATCGCGTTCATCGTCGGCGGTCACGATCTGCTGCGCCTGGATGCGCTTCAGCGCCGCGAGCTGATCGCGCAGCACGGCAGCACGCTCGAACTGCAGCCGCACGGCAGAGTCTTCCATGCGCGCCTGCAGGTCCGCGTTCACCTCGTCGTTGCGTCCATCTAGGACCTTTTCGGCGGCGTTGATGTCCTGCGCGTAGGCCTCTGGCGTGATGAGACGCACGCACGGCGCCGAGCAGCGTCCAATCTGGTGCTGCAGGCAGGGCCGGCTGCGATTGGCGAAGAAAGAGTCGCGGCAGTTGCGGATGCGAAACAGCTTTTGCAGCTGCTGCAAACTCTCCTTTACGGCGCCGGCGCTCGGGAAGGGACCAAAGTAGCGGCCCGGAAGATTACGCGCGCCGCGGTAGAAGGAGAGCCGCGGAAACTCATGATCAAGGCACAGGCGGATGTACGGAAAGCTCTTGTCATCACGCAGCACGACATTGAAGCGCGGTTTGTGCGCCTTGATGAGGTTGAATTCGAGAAGCAGCGCCTCGGTCTCGGAATTCGTGACCGTGACTTCAATATCGGCGATCTGATGCACGAGCGCCTGCACTTTTGGATTGACGTTGGCGGGGCTGAAATATGTGCCGACGCGATCCCGGAGGTTCTTCGCCTTGCCGACGTACAGCGGGCTGCCTTCGCCATCCAGCATCCGATAGACACCGGGGCGGCGCGGCAAGGCCGCCACAAATTCCTTGGCATCAAATTTACGAACCATTACCCGTTGAGTCCCGCCAACACGCAGGCCCGCGCCACGACCTCCTTGAACATGAGCGTAGTCAGCCGGCGCGTCTGCGTGTTGTAGCGGCTGCAATGATACGAGTCGAGAAGCTGCCGCGTCCCGCCGAGCGCGTGCTCGCGCCCGTGTGCAAAGGCAAAGGCGCTTCTCTTGAGGCCGCAGGCCAAGAGCACCGAGTCATGCGCGATGCGGCCGAGCGCGAGGATCACCCGCACGCTGGGCAGTGCTTCGAGCTCGCTCATAAGGTAGCTGTTGCAGGAACGAATCTCCTCAGGCAACGGCTTGTTGCCGGGTGGCAGGCATTTAACAGCGTTCGTAATGCGAGTGTTGACAAGCGTCAAGCCATCATCGACCGCGAGCGACGCCGGAGCGCTCGCAAGGCCGAGCTCATAGAGCGTCTCATAGAGCAAAATGCCCGCAAAGTCGCCGGTGAAGGGGCGGCCGGTGCGATTCGCGCCGTGCAGTCCCGGAGCGAGCCCCACGAGCAAAATGCGCGGCGCATTCGCTCCGAAGGGAGCCACAGGCCGCGACCAGTACGCGGGATGGCGTGCGCGAATGTCAGCCAAAAACGCCGCAAGCCGCGCGCAACGCACGCAGCTTGCGTCGTAGAGCTTGCTGCGACGGCGCACAGACGCGGGGGCGGCCATCGCCTGCTCGGCCTTCAGCGCTTGGCTTTGGCGAACTGCGCCTCCTCGGTTGAACCTTTCAAGGTGGTGAGCGATGAGGTGCCGGCGTTGATGACCTGGGTGACATCGTCGAAGTATCCCGCGCCCACCTCGCGCTGATGCTTGGTCGCGGTGTAACCCACGTTCTCCGCCGCGAACTCCTTCTGCTGCAGCTCGACGTAGGCACTCATCTGACTCTCCTTGTAACCGCGGGCGAGCTCAAACATGGAATAGTTGAGCGCGTGAAAGCCCGCGAGCGTAACAAACTGAAACTTGTAGCCCATCGCGCCCAGTTCGCGCTGGAACCGCGCGATCTCCACATCCGAGAGCTTCTTTTTCCAGTTGAAGGACGGCGAGCAGTTATAGGCAAGGAGCTTGCCGGGAAACTGCCGGTGGATGCCCTCGGCGAAATGCCGCGCCTCGGCCACATCGGGAACTCCGGTCTCGCACCACAGAAGGTCCGCATAGGGCGCATAGGCAAGACCGCGGGCGACCGCGCTCTCAAGGCCCGCACGCACATTGAAAAAGCCTTCGACGGTGCGCGCCTGCGAGCTGATGAACGGCCGGTCGCGCTCATCGACGTCGGAGGTGATGAGAGTTGCGGACTCCGCATCGGTGCGCGCAACGAGCACCGTCGGCACATCGCAAAGATCGGCCGCAAGACGCGCGGCGACCAGCTTGTTGACGGCCTCCTGCGTTGGCACGAGTACCTTGCCGCCCATGTGGCCGCACTTCTTCGCCGAGGAGAGCTGATCCTCGAAATGCACGCCCGCCGCACCCGCCTCGATCATCTGCTTCATGAGCTCGAAGGCATTCAAGACGCCGCCGAAGCCCGCTTCCGCATCGGCAATAATGGGCTTGAACCAGTCGATCGAGTCATTGCCTTCCGCATGGTGCAGCTCATCCGCACGCTGCAGCGCGTTATTGATGCGCTTCACCACCGCCGGCACCGAGTCGGCTGGATACAAGGACTGATCCGGATACATGTGGCCGGATAGATTGGCGTCGCCTGCGACCTGCCAGCCGGACAGATAGATCGCGTCGAGTCCCGCTTTGACCTGCTGCATCGCCTGATTGCCGGTGAGCGCGCCCAAAGCGTTCACGAAAGGCCGCTCCCTCATATAGCGCCAGAGCTTTTCTGCTCCCAGCCGCGCGAGCGTATGTTCAATTTGTACCGTGCCGCCCAAACGCAGCACGTCCTCAGCACGATAGCCGCGGGTGATCCCCTGCCAGCGCGGGTGACTCTGCCATTCGTTGGCCAAATTCTGGGCGGTACGCGGCATTGCCTGGGGCGCTCCTGTAGTTACGTCATTGCAGCAGTGGATAAGCCAGTACGGTCAGAAAATCAGCGCACGTTACGGCGCTTGTCATCTCATCAAGAATGCGCGTGGCGGAAAGATAGTGTCCGCGCGCGTAAGCCTCGCTCCCCAGCAGCGCTGCGAGCCGTTCATTCTCGCCCTGCAAAAGCGTACGGAACAGCTCGAGCGTCACTTTGCGGCCATCGTTGAGCACGCCGGCGCGGTGATGCACCCACTGCCAAATCTGCGCGCGGGAGATTTCGGCGGTCGCCGCGTCTTCCATCAGATTATTGATCGGTACGCAGCCATTACCGCCAAGCCAAGAAGCAAGATACTGCAAACTGACGCTCACATTGCTGCGAAGCCCCGCCGCGGTGATATCCCCGGTTGGCACGGTGAGAAGATCGGCGGCGCTCACTTGCACCTTCTCGCGCAGGCGATGTAGCTGATTGGCAGACTGCATCACCCGATCGAAGACTTCACGCGCGATCGGCACGAGTCCCGGGTGCGCGACCCAGGTGCCATCATGCCCATCGGCCGCTTCGCGCTCCTTGTCGGCCCGCACCTTCTCGAGCGCCGCCTGGTTTGCGAGCCGGTCGCCCTTGATCGGAATCTGCGCGGCCATGCCGCCCATCGCAAATGCGCCGCGACCATGGCAGGTCTTAATGCAAAGAAGGGAATAACAGCGCATGAAATGCGTCGTCATTTCGATTTGCTGGCGGTCGGGGAGGATGCTGTCGGGTCGCTGCGAGAAGAGCTTGATGAAGCTGAAGATGTAGTCCCAGCGCCCGCAATTCAGGCCCGTAATAAAGTCCTTGAGCTCCCACAGAATCTCGTCCATCTCAAAGGCTGCAAGCAGCGTCTCGATCAGCACTGTGCAGCGAATCGTGCCGCGCGGCACGCCGAGAAAATCTTCTGAGAAGGCGAAAACTTCCGCCCAGAGTCGCGCCTCCAAGTGACTTTCCATCTTCGGCAGATAAAAGTACGCACCGCTGCCGCGCGCCACGAGCTCGCGCGCGTTGTGGAAGAAGTACAGACCAAAATCAACAAGCGCGCCCGGTACTTGATCTGCAGCTTGCGTCAAATGGCGCTCATAAAGGTGCCAGCCTCGCGGGCGCACGATGAGGACTGCGGTACTGCGGTTTAAGCGATAGACCTTGCCCTCGGGGCTCACGAATTCGATCTTGCGGCGCACCGCGTCGTAGAGATTCTGCTGACCGCCGATGATGTTCTCCCAGGTGGGAGACAGCGAGTCCTCGCAATCCGCCATGAATACCCGCGCGCCGGAATTCATGCCGTTGATGATCATCTTGCGGTCGGTGGGGCCGGTAATCTCGACCCGGCGGTCGAGAAGATCGGAAGGGATCGCGGCGATGCGCCACGCGGATTCACGCAGCGCGCGTGTTGCGGGCAGAAAATCCGGTGCTTCGCCCGCTTGAATGCGCAGTTTGCGCTCAGCGCGCGCGCCTAGAAGCTGCTGGACGCGGCCGCCAAATTGCTGCGTGAGCGCGCCCAAGAACTCGAGCGCTTCGCGCGACAGAATCCCTTGGCTGTCGACACGCGCCGGCGTTGCTACCCGGAGCGGTTCGGGCCGCCCCCTCGCGGCAGTATTCACAGTGGACCTCGGTGTGAGCGCGGCAGAATACCGGCGCGGCGACGCCCCGTGCAAGGCAAGCTCGCGCGCACTAACGCGCGCGGCGCCGATCGGCGCGTCTGTTCTGACTGTGCTCGGCGATCAGCAACGCCAATTCGAGCGCCTGCTCATGATTCAAGCGTGGATCGACCGTCGAACGATAGGCGCGCTGCAGATCACCATCGGTGAGACCGCGTGCACCGCCGGTGCATTCCGTCACGTCATCCCCGGTCAACTCGATGTGCACACCGCCCAGGTAGGACCCGGTTTCGCTGTGGATTCGAAACGCGCTCTCAAGCTCGCCCAGAATATTCTCGAAGCGGCGGGTCTTAAGCCCGCCGGTGCTGGTTTCGGTGTTGCCATGCATCGGGTCGCATACCCACAGCACCGTCTGCCCGGTCTGGCGCACGGCATCGATTGCGCGCGGCAGCGCCTTCTCAATCTCCTTCACGCCGAAGCGGTGAATAAGGGTCAAGCGCCCCGGCTGATTGTGCGGATTCAAGGTCGTGACGAGACCCTGCAGCCAGCCCGAATCCATGGCTACGCCGATTTTCACAGCGACCGGATTGGAAATGCCACGGAAGTACTCAACGTGTGCGCCGTCCAGCTGTGCGGTGCGCATGCCAATCCATGGCAGGTGGGTGGAGAGGTTGTACCAGCGCTGTTGGCGCGGGATAAAGCGCGTCTGCGCCTGCTCGTACAGCAGGTGCAGACCTTCGTGACTTGCGTAGAAATCCGCGTGTGTCGTTTCGTGCACCGCACGGCCGCTGATGCCTTCAAGAAAATCCAGAGAATCAGAGATTGAGTCGGCGATGCCGTGGTAGGCGTCCTTCAGGGGCGAATGCTTGACGAAGCCCAGATCCCAGTACTCCGGATGGTGCAGATCGGCAAAGCCGCCCGCCACCAGCGCACGCACAAAATTCAAGGTAAGCGCCGCGCGCTCGTAGCCGCGCAGCAGAAGCTGCGGATCGGCCGCGCGCGCCTCGGGGGTAAATTCCTGCCGATTTACAAGGTCGCCGCGAAAGCTCGGCAGCGTCACCCCGTCATGCGTCTCGGTGTCGGCGGAGCGTGGTTTCGCATACTGGCCGGCCATCCGGCCGAGCCGGATGATGGGTTTCTTCAAGCCGTGCAGCAGCACAAGGCTCATCTGCAGCAAAATCTTCAGCTGCTTCGCGATCCGGTCCGACTCGCAGTCGGCGAAGGTTTCCGCACAATCGCCTCCCTGTAGGAGAAATGCCTGTCCGCGCTGCGCGCTCGCGAGGCGCTCAGTGAGCGCGTCAACCTCCCACGACACGACGATCGGCGGCAGCCGTGATAGCTGCGCGATCACGCGCTCGAGCGCGACCGGATCCACGTAGGTCGGTTGTTGCTGTGCGGGCTTCGTCTGCCAACTGGCCGCATGCCAGGGCAGCGTTTGGGGTGAACGCATCATTGCGATGCTACACATTTCGCACGTAGCGCCCAACTTTCCTTCCGGACTGGCGCAGCCGGGACTTGGGATGCAGAATGCGCGCCGTTCCGCGTAGCGACGATAGAGTTGTGAGGCTTGGCATGCATCGCGTACTGATTCTCGGCGCTGGTAAGATCGGCGCACTTATCTCCGGATTGCTAGCAGAATCCGGTAGTTACAGTGTTTTCCTCGGCGACATCAACGGTACGACCGCAAAAGCCGTGGTGCGCGCGCACGGCGGTGCGAACCTAACAGGTGTTGCACTCGACGCAAGCGACACGGCGGCGCTCAGGCGCCACCTTGCCGCAGAGCCTGTCGAAGCCGTGGTCTCGAGCCTACCGTACTACTGCAATGTCGAAGTCGCCGAAGCCGCGCGCGCCGCAGGCGCTCACTACTTCGATCTCACCGAAGACGTGGAAGTCACCCGCGCGGTCATCCGTATCGCCCACGGGGCCTCCCGGGCCTTCGTGCCGCAATGCGGCCTCGCGCCGGGGTTTATCAGCATCGCGGCGAATGAGCTCATGAGTCACTTCGACAAGTTGCGCGCTGTGAAGCTCAGGGTCGGAGCCCTGCCCCAGCACCCGAACAATGTTTTGAAGTATTCGCTGACCTGGTCGACGGAGGGTCTCATCAATGAGTACGGCAACCCCTGTCAGGCGATCGCTGATGGCCGCACTCTGGAAGTTTCGCCGCTCGAAGGGCTCGAAGAGATCGAGATCGACGGCACCTTATATGAGGCCTTCAATACCTCCGGAGGCCTGGGCTCGCTTGCCGAAAGTCACGGCGCGCGTTGCGAATCGATGAACTACAAGACGATTCGCTATCCGGGCCACTGTGCACAGATGCGCCTCCTGATGAATGATCTGAAGCTCAATCAAGACCGCAAGACCTTGAAGCACGTGCTCGAGAACGCGGTGCCGCAGACGCTGCAGGATGTTGTCATCGTCTATGCAGCCGTGACCGGCACACAGGACGGTGAGTTGCGCGAGGAGAACTACGTCAACAAGGTCTATCCGCAGGTGATCGCCGGTCGACTCTGGTCCGCGATTCAGGTCACGACTGCCGCCGGCATCACGGCCGTCGTCGACCTTGTGCTGCAGCATCCTGAGAAGTATCAGGGCTTCGTCGCGCAGGAGAAGTTCGGCATGCCCGATATTCTCAACAATCGCTTCGGCCGCCACTACGCGCAGGGCGGAACCAAGGATTTGTCCGCGGAAGTTGTGGTCTCCGGCAAAGCGGGCCGCCAGCGCAGACTGACACCGGCGACCGCACGATGACTGCCATCGACGCATCCGCGCTCCTTGCTCGCTTGGAGCTCAATCGCGTCCATCCGGGCGCCTGGTCGGGCGCGCGCGGCTGGTCGCATGCCACCGAAGGCACGGAGCTGGCGGTGAAAAACCCTACGACGGGGGAGACCATCGCCACCGTGCGCGCGGCGAGCGCCGCGGACTACGAAGAGCTCATGCGCTCGGCCTGCACCGCGGCCGCCGACTGGCGGCAGGTGCCGGCGCCCAAACGAGGCGAGGCGGTGCGGCTCCTCGGCGCGGCGCTGCGGGCGAGTAAGACGGACCTGGGAACACTGGTGTCGCTGGAGAACGGCAAGATCCTCGCGGAGGGCCTGGGCGAGGTGCAGGAGATGATCGATATCTGCGACTTCGCCGTCGGCCAGTCGCGCATGCTCTACGGCCTCACCATGCATTCGGAGCGCGCGCAGCACCGCATGTACGAGCAATGGCACCCGCTCGGCGTCGTCGGCATCATTTCGGCGTTCAACTTTCCGGTCGCCGTGTGGGCATGGAACGCATGCCTTGCGGTCATCTGTGGCAACGTTGCCGTGTGGAAGCCTTCGCCCAAAACGCCGCTCACGGCGCTTGCGGTGCAGCAGCTGTGCAATCGAATCATGAAAGATGCGCGCCTGCCGCCCATCTTTCAGGTTTTCATTGATGCCGGAACCGAGCTTGCGAGCCGCTTTGTCGATGATCGGCGCGTTGCGCTCGTGTCATTCACGGGTTCGACTGCCGTCGGGCGCCAGGTCGGCGAGCGCGTCGCGCGGCGTTTGGGCAAGAGTTTGCTCGAGCTCGGTGGCAATAATGCCGTCATTGTCGATGACACGGCGAATCTTGATCTTGCCGTGCCGGCCATCGTCTTCGGGGCAGCCGGCACGGCGGGACAGCGCTGCACCTCGACACGGCGTGTGCTGGTGCACACGAGCCGCTCCGCCGAGCTTGAAAAACGCTTGGTACATGCCTACGGACAGATCCGCATCGGCGACCCGCTCGAAGCCGGCACACTCATGGGACCGCTCATTGACGCCCGCGCGGTCGAGCAGTATCGCTCCGCGATCGCCGCGGCGCGCGCGGCGGGCGCTGATCTCCTATACGGCGGCAAGGTGCTCGCAGGCCCGGGCAACTTCGTGGAGCCTACCCTCTTTCGGGCGCGCAACGATTGGCCGATCGTACAGACGGAGACTTTTGCGCCCATCCTGTACGTGATTCCCGTGCAATCGCTCGACGAGGCCATCGCATTGCAGAATGCCTCCGCCCACGGCCTATCCGCAGCGCTCTTCACCGACCGGCTGCAGCATGCGGAACGGTATCTATCCGCGGCCGGCAGCGACTGCGGCATCGCGAACATCAACTTGGGCACATCCGGCGCGGAGATCGGCGGCGCGTTCGGCGGTGAGAAGGACACGGGCGGCGGCCGGGAATCGGGCTCCGATGCATGGAGGGCCTACATGCGGCGCCAAACAAATACAATTAATTGGAGCCGCGAACTGCCGCTTGCTCAGGGCATCGAGTTCAAAGTCTCCTGAAGGGCATAAAATGTACGGCGAAGCCCCAGCACCGCACGCTGCTGCGCAATTTTCACACGGAGAGGGTATCGGGCTTTCAAGCGTGAAACGTCTGTGTGAGCTCCTCAAGGCGACGCTGGAACTGGCAAGCCGCGACCTCGGCACAACCTCTCGAGTGTCACGGCCGCAGAGGTATTCCTCGTAGCGAATCCCTCGAGGGCGCGCCAACGCGCGCTCCTCAGGATTTCTGAACCTGCGCGAGGGCCTGTTTTGATTCGCACCACAGTGCCTCCCACGCATCAGCCGTGAGCGTCTGCAGATTGAGGTTGCGATCGCGCGCAAGAGCCTCCATGCGGCGAAACCGTGCGGCAAATTTTTGATTGGCGCGGCGCAGCGCCGCTTCCGGATCGATGCGCAGGTGCCGGCCCCAGTTGACGAGGGCGAATAGTAGGTCGCCGTACTCCTCGACCACTTCGCCAGTGGGCGCCGGCGCTTCGGCGTCAGTGACAATACCTCCCTCGAGCGCGGCATCGAGCTCCGCAAGCTCCTCAATGACTTTGGGACGCACGTCGGCTGCTGTTCTCCAATCGAATCCGACGCGCGCGGCTCGCCGGCCGAGCTTCGCGGCTCGCGTGAGTGCCGGCAGGGCCAGCGGAACGTCCACCAAGGCGCCCGCCTCCTCGTCCCCTTTCTTGGAAAGTGCACGTTCACGCGCCTTCTGCTCTTCCCACAGCGTCTCGAGTGCCGGACCGTCGAGAGGCTGCGGCTCTGAACTGAAGACATGTGGGTGGCGGCGCACGAGCTTGTCGTGGATGGACGCCGCGACGAGCGCAAAATCGAAATAGCCGCGCTCCTCGGCCACGCGGGCGTGAAACACCACCTGAAACAGGAGATCGCCGAGCTCATCCCGCAGGGCAACTACGTCGTCGCGTTCGATCGCGTCGGCAACCTCGTAGGCCTCTTCAATCGTGTAAGGAGCGATGCTGCGAAAGTCCTGTGCAAGATCCCAGCGGCACCCCGTAAGCGGATCGCGCAGACGCGCCATGACACCAAGAAGGGCGGTCAACGCCGATTCGGCGCGGCTCATGGGAGAGCTTCACCCGTGCAAAGCCGATACAAGGTGATCAGCATGCCCGCCGTCGCACCCCAAATATTGTGCGCGCCGAAAGGAATGTCGCACAGCTCGAATTCCGCGGCGCCGTCCGCCAGGCGCCGCCGGCGCTTTCGATGGTTGGCCGGCTCGAAGACGTAACTTAAGGGCACTTCGAAGCTGCCCTGCACTTCCTCCGATGCCAGCAAGAGCTCAAAACCCGAGCGCACGAAGCCCACCACCGGTGTCACGCGAAAGCCGCTAAGGAGCACATGATCCGGAAGATAGCCCACGACCGAGACGAAGCGCGCGTCGAGCCCGACCTCCTCGCGCGCCTCGCGCAGTGCTGCCTCAAGTGGGCTCTCGTTGGCCTCGAGCCGCCCACCCGGAAAGGAAATTTGCCCCGCATGACTCTTGAGCTCGACCGCGCGCTGTGTCAACAGCACCGAGAGCTCCCCAGCGCGCTCGACGAGCGGCACAAGCACGGCCGCCGCAGTAAGCGTCTCGGGAAGAAAGCGTTCATAGGCACGCGTCTGTTCGCGCGACAAGCCTGGCAGCAGCCAGTCCGCGGCCGCGTGTCGCGGCTCGCTGCCCGCAAGGCGCTCGGTGATTCGTGCCTTCCAATCGATCGCGGCTATCAAAGCCTTCAGCCGCCTCCGCTCCCGCCACCTTTGATGCCACCGCGCGTGAGCTCAAGAGGATCCAAGAGCTTGGCAAGCTCGGCGGCCGACAAGTCGGTCAATTCTTGCGCAACCTCACGCACCGGACGACCTTGGGCGTAGGCTTGCTTCGCAATCGCCGCGCCCTTTTCGTAGCCGATGACCGGATTCAAAGCCGTCACAAGAATCGGGTTGCGATCGAGTGCCTCCGCAAGCCTATCGCGATTGACCGTAAATCCCGCGATCGCCCGGTCGGCGAGCGCGAGCACCGCATTGGCGAGCAGGCGAATGCTCTCGAGGAGATCGTAGGCGATCAGGGGCAGCATGACATTCAGCTGGAAATTGCCCGCTTGGCCCGCAAGCGTAATCGTGGTGTCGTAGCCGATGACTTGGGCTGCGACCATCGCGACCGCCTCGGGAATTACAGGGTTCACCTTGCCCGGCATGATGCTGCTACCCGGCTGCAGCGCTGGCAGCGCAATCTCACCCAGGCCTGCGAGCGGGCCGCTATTCATCCAGCGCAGATCATTCGCGATCTTCATAACACCGACCGCGATCGTTTTTAGCTGTCCGGAAAGCTCGACCGCAGCATCCTGGGACGCGAGCGACTCGAAGTAATTGCCGCTCGGCACGAACGCGAGACCCGTAAGTCGCGCCAGCTCTGCGCAAAAGCGGGCGCCGAATTCGCGGTGCGCATTGATGCCGGTGCCAACCGCCGTGCCGCCTTGCGCAAGCGCCAAAAGGCGCGGCAATGTGCTCGTGAGGCGCGCCCGCCCATTTTGCATCTGTGTGCGCCAGGCGGAGAGCTCCTGCCCGAGCGTTACCGGCATAGCATCCATAAGATGCGTGCGCCCGGTCTTCACGATCGCGCCGACTTCAGTCTCCTTGCGCACCAGCACTGCGCCAATATGTGCGAGCGCCGGCATGAGCGTGCGCTCAACGGCAAGCGCTGCACTCACATGAATTGTCGTCGGAATGACGTCATTGCTGCTCTGACTCATGTTGACATGGTCGTTCGGATGGACTGCGCGACCGAGACGCGCCGCGGCAAGGTGCGCGATCACCTCATTAGCGTTCATGTTGGTGCTCGTGCCGGAGCCGGTCTGAAAGACATCGATCGGGAAGTGCGCATCATGCTGCCCGGCAGCGACTTCTGCGGCTGCCGCGTCGATCGCCCGCGCAACGTCCGGCGGCAGAAGTGCCAGCGCAGCATTGGCGCGCGCCGCGGCCTGTTTGACGAGGCCGAGTGCCGCGATAAAGGCGCGCGGCAGGGTAAGTCCGCTGATCGGAAAGTTCTGCACGGCGCGTTGGGTCTGCGCGCCCCACAGTGCCTGTGCCGGCACTTCGAGCTCTCCCATGCTGTCGCGCTCGATACGAGAGGAAGTCGTCATGCGGCGGGCTCCGAAAGGTCGTGAGGATGCGATATGATGCAAATCGTACCACCTCGAGGCTTCTGTTAAAGAACGCATGTCTGTGAGCTCCATCGATGCGCTGTCGCCCATCGACGGCCGCTACCGGGCCGCAACCGAACCCTTGCGCGCGCTCTTGTCGGAGGCCGGGCTCATTCGCGAGCGCATCCGCATAGAGGCACACTGGCTGCTGCAGCTTGCCGCGGCTGTGCCGCAATTGCCGCACGCGGCGTTGAGCCAAACGGTGCGCGAGCGCGCGGAAGAACTCGCACGTGAGCCGGGCGAGCTTGCAGCGGCCGAAGTGAAAAAGATCGAAGCGCGCATCAACCACGACGTCAAGGCAGTCGAGTACTACGTACGCCAGGAGCTGCTCGCAGCCGGCGCAAACGCCGGCGTACTGGAACTCGTGCATTTCGGCTGCACATCCGAGGACCTCAATAATCTGAGCTACGCGCGGCTCTTGGTCGCGGCGCGCGCGATTCTCACGAGCGCTGTGGATACGCTCGACGGCAAGCTTGCCCTGTTGGCGCGCGACGAGGCGGCGACACCCATGCTCGCACGCACGCACGGCCAAGCGGCAAGCCCCACGACGCTTGGCAAGGAGATCGCAAATTTCCTCGCGCGCCTGCGGCGCGCGCGCCGTCGCTGGACTGACGTAGCAGTGCTCGGCAAATGGAATGGTGCGGTCGGCAACTTCAACGCGCACTTGGTCGCCGCGCCCAGCGTTGATTGGCCTGCCATCAGCCGCGCGTTTGTCGAGTCGCTCGGCCTTGAGTACAACGCCCACACGACACAGATCGAGCCGCACGACTGGATTGCTGAATACTGCGATGCGCTCGCTGGGCTTGATGTGATCCTCATTGACCTGTGTCGCGATTTCTGGGGATACATCTCATTGGGTTATCTGCGGCAGCGCGCACTCGCCTCTGAGGTCGGCTCCTCGACGATGCCGCACAAAGTAAACCCCATCGATTTTGAGAATGCCGAAGGGAATTTTGGTGTCGCAAATGCGCTGTTGCGGCATTTTGCCGAGAAGCTTCCGATCTCGCGCTGGCAGCGCGATCTTACGGATTCGACGGTACTGCGCAACGTCGGCGTGGCGCTGGGGCATGCGTTGATTGCCTTCACGGCGCTCGCGCGCGGTCTTGAGAAGATCGTAGCCGATCCGGCACGCCTGAAAGCGGACCTCAATGCGGCATGGGAAGTGCTCGCCGAGCCGGTGCAGATGGTGATGCGCGCCGCGGGCGTTCCCAATGGGTACGAACGCCTCAAAGAGTTTACACGCGGGCGGGTGATCGATGCGGCTTCCCTTGCCGCCTTCATCGATACGCTGCCGCTTGCTGCAGCCGACAAGACGCGCCTGAAAGCACTGTCGCCGTTTGACTACATCGGACTTGCCGCACGTCTCGCACTCGAAGTGTGAGCGCGCGAAAAGTGCGAACTGCGCCGCGGTTCTGGCCTGCGGCAGCGGCCGTGCTAGCCGAAAACGTGACCCGATCGGCAACTCGATAAGACTCCCCTTCCTAAGATCGCGGAGCCTGCGGGTGCGCAGGTTCTCAAGACAGGCTCGCGATCTTGAAATCTCCCGGGGACACGGACTTGACCGGCCAACTCGCACAACTCGCGAATGCGCGCTATACACCCGAATCCGATGCCACGGACGCGGCACTGGCGCGGCGAGCGACCGAATCTCTCATGGTCTTCACGACGCTCGCCGAAGCGCGCCAGGCGGTTAACCGCGCCGCGTCCTCGGCGCAGCGCCTGATGTCCATCTACACACCGGATCTGGAGCCCGACCTCTACGACCAGACTGCGTTTCTTGATATCGTCAAACACTTCGTGCTGGCGCGCAGCTTCTCGAAGGTGCGCGTGCTGTTGGTCGAGCCGACGCGCGTCATGCGTGACAGCAATCGTTTTGTCGCCATGGGGCGGCGTCTGTCAAGCTGTATCGACATCCGCTACGTCGCCGCCGAGTCCCCGCAACGCGCATCCGCCTATCTGATTGCCGATGACCGCGCGATTGCCTACCGCATGCGCGCTGATACCTGGGACGGCATCGCCGACTTCAACAATCCTCCCGTGGCCAAACTGTACCTGACCGAGTTCGATACTGTTTGGAATGCGAGCGCCCCAGAACAGGGACTGCGAGTCGCGCGACGTGGTTGAGCAAGATCGGTCGGCGAGCCCGCCGGCCATTATAATGTCGCGCATGGCGTGGAAACCCGACATTACCGTCGCCGCGATCAGCGAGAGCGACGGACGCTTTCTCGTCGTTGAAGAGCGCATCAATCATCGGCTGGTCTTCAATCAGCCCGCGGGCCACGTGGAAAGCGGCGAGACGATTATTGCGGCCCTCGTGCGTGAGGTGCGTGAAGAGACGGCATGGGTCTTCATTCCCGAAGCTTTCCTCGGGGTCTACCTGTGGCGCAATCCGTCCTCCGGACGTGCGACGCTGCGTTTCGCTTTCAGCGGCGCGGTCGTCGACCACGATGCGAGCCAGCCACTTGACCGCGGCATTGTACGTACGCATTGGCTGAGCCGCGCGGAACTTCTCGAGCGCGAGCCGCGCCTGCGCAGCCCCCTGGTGCTACGCTGCGTGAACGACTACCTCGGCGGGCGCCGTCTGCCGCTTGAGGCTGTGGCAAGCCTGGGCCTTGACACCGCCGCAGAGGTCGGCGCCGTCAGCCTCTAGTCGCACACGCACACGGCGCGCGTCGGACGCGTACAATTTACGCCATGGTCTCCTCCACCTATCGAGTCATCGTCGGCCTGTCGGGCGGCGTGGATTCGGCCGTCGCTGCGCTTCTTCTGCAGGAGCAGGGTTGGGACGTCCAGGGGCTCTTCATGAGCAATTGGGATGAGGAGGATGACTCCTATTGCACGGCGGCCGAAGACTACCAGGACGCACGCGCGGTGGGACGCGAACTTGGGATTC
Organism: Steroidobacteraceae bacterium; assembly: GCA_036833805.1. Lineage (GTDB taxonomy): Bacteria > Pseudomonadota > Gammaproteobacteria > Steroidobacterales > Steroidobacteraceae > PALSA-1196. The sequence continues at coordinate 15,629 of DAITPA010000003.1, forward strand.
CTGTACATCGGGTCAGCTTCGCCGCCGAGTATCGTGCGCGTGTGTTTGCGCATTTTCTGCAGGAGCAGCGTGCCGGCCGCACCGGCAACCCCGACATCCTCTGCAACCGCGAGATCAAATTCGGCGCCGCCCTTACCTACGCGCAACGCCTGGGCGCGCCATGGTTTGCAACCGGCCACTACGCCCGCTTGCTGCCGGGAGCCGGCGGCGTCGAACTACACAAGGCAGTCGATGCAGCAAAGGATCAGAGCTACTTCCTGCATGCCGTGGCGCGCGCGCAGTTGGCGCGCACCCTGATGCCGCTCGGGGAAATCGAAAAAGGCGCCGTGCGCGAGCGCGCCCGCCGCGCGGGCCTGCCGGTGTTCGACAAACCCGACAGCACCGGGATCTGCTTTATCGGCGAGCGGCCGTTTCGCGAATTTCTCGCGCGCTTCCTGCCCGACACACCTGGTGCGATCGAGACACCTGAGCGAGAACAGCTCGGGACTCATCGTGGTCTTGCCTTCTACACGCTTGGGCAGCGCGAGGGTTTGTCGATCGGGGGCCGCCGCGGCTTCTCGCCGGCGCCCTGGTTCGTCGCGGCGAAGGATGCCGCGCGCAACGTGCTCGTGGTCGTGCAAGGCCACGACCATGCGCTGCTAAAGAGCACTGAGCTTGCGACGGGCCGTATGCATTGGTTGACAGATGCACGGTCGGGTTGCTTTCGGTGTGAGGTAAAGGTGCGCTACCGTCAGGCGGATCAGGGCGCGCGGGTCGCAGTGCGTTCCGATGGCAGCACGCACATTATTTTCGATACGCCGCAACGAGCCGTAACCCCCGGGCAATACGCGGTGCTCTACGAGGCGGACCGGTGCCTCGGCGGTGCGGCCATCGAAACCGTTGCGCCACAGGGTCGCTTGAGCGCCGCCGCCTAAGACGCCTTGCCGCGCAAAGGGTAATGCGCATGCCCGCGGCGGCTCATGCGCGTTATATAATTGTGCGTTGTTGAATTTCGCGGAACGATACTCATGACGGACAGCTTCAAGACACGATCCGCGCTGACGGTCGGCTCACGGCGTTACCAAATCGCAAGCCTTGCCGCGCTCCCACACGACAAAGTGGCGCGCCTGCCTTATTCCTTGAAGATTCTGCTCGAGAATCTCCTGCGCTTTGAAGACGGCGTCAACGTCAAAAGAAGCGATATCGAGGCGCTCCTCGCCTGGAACCCGAATGCTGCGCCAGCGCATGAGATCGCATTCACGCCCGCCCGAGTCATACTGCAAGACTTCACCGGCGTGCCGTGCATCGTCGACCTGGCCGCGATGCGCGAGGCGATCGTCAAGCTCGGTGGCAATCCGGAGCGCGTCAATCCGCTCGCACCCGCGGAGCTCGTGATCGATCATTCTGTGCAGGTCGACGAGTACGGCACTGCGCAGGCGCTGGCAGCGAACAACAAGATCGAGTTTGAACGCAACATCGAGCGTTATGGGTTCCTGCGTTGGGGACAGAGCGCATTTCGCAATTTCAATGTCGTCCCGCCGAACACCGGTATCGTTCACCAGGTCAATCTTGAGCATTTAGCGCGCGTGGTTTTTCACGACGAGAAGGACGGGGTGCGGCACGCCTATCCTGACACGCTTGTTGGCACGGACTCGCATACGACGATGATCAATGGCCTCGGGGTGCTCGGTTGGGGCGTCGGCGGCATTGAGGCGGAAGCGGCGATGCTGGGTCAACCCGTCACCATGCTCATTCCGCAAGTAATCGGCGTAAGACTGCGCGGCAGCCTCGACCCCGGCGCGACCGCGACCGATCTTGTGCTCACCGTCACCGAAATGCTGCGCAAGAAGGGTGTCGTCGACAAGTTCGTGGAGTTCTTTGGCGACGGGCTTGCCAACTTGCCGCTCGCTGACCGCGCCACGATTGCGAATATGTCACCGGAGTTCGGCAGCACCTGCGCCATCTTTCCCATTGATGCGGAGACGTTGCGCTATCTCGAACTCACGGGTCGGCCAGCGGAGCAGATTGAGCTCGTCGCGGCCTACGCCAAGGCGCAAGGATTGTGGCGCGAGAATGGACAGAAGCCGGCCGACTATAGCGACATCGTGGAGCTTGATCTTGCCAGCGTCGAGCCGAGTCTCGCAGGTCCTCGCCGCCCGCAGGACCGCGTGCCGCTGCGTGCGGCCAAACAGGCCTACCAGGCTGCCCACAAGCAGATGGCCGCGGAGCGCACGCAGAAAAACCCACAGGCAACCGGCCATGCCGCGGCCGTCGTCGGCGACACGCATTTTGAAGTGCAGGACGGCGCGGTCCTGATCGCAGCGATCACAAGCTGCACCAATACATCCAATCCCGCGGTGCTCATCGCCGCAGGTCTGCTCGCCCGCAATGCGCGCCAGCGCGGACTTGCCACCAAGCCGTGGGTGAAGACGAGCCTCTCGCCCGGCTCGCGCGTCGTTACGGACTACCTAACAAAAGCCGGTCTCACGGCCGATCTTGAGGCGCTGGGCTTCTACACGGCGGGCTACGGTTGCCAGACCTGCATCGGCAACAGCGGTCCGCTCAAGACCGAAATCTCCGACGCCGTCAAAGTCGGCGACGTCATCGCATGCGCGGTGCTCTCGGGCAATCGCAATTTCGAAGGCCGAGTGCATCCGGAAGTGAAAATGAATTTTTTGGCTTCACCGCCGCTGGTGGTGGCCTATGCGCTCGCCGGTACGCTGGAAGTGGATATGAATACCGAACCGCTCGGCGTCGGTAGCGCCGGCCGGCCGGTCTACTTGCGGGACATATGGCCCGGACCCAAGGAGATCCAGGAGGTCATCGTTGGGTCGGTAACTTCAGCGATGTTCAAGCGCAGCTACAGCAGCGTGTTCGCCGGCGATGAGCTGTGGAACGCGATCGCCATCCCGAAAGGCACGGTGTACGCCTGGGATGAGGCCTCGACTTACGTCAAGAACCCACCCTACTTCGACGGCATGACCATGACGGCGCCTGCCATTAATGACGTCCGTGACGCGCGCGTCCTCGCGATTCTCGGCGATTCGGTCACGACTGATCACATCTCACCGGCGGGCAATATTGCGAAGTCGAGCCCGGCCGCGAGCTATCTCGTCGAACAAGGTGTGAAGGTCGCGGACTTCAACTCCTACGGCGCACGTCGCGGCAATCACGAGGTGATGATGCGCGGCACGTTCGCCAACATCAGGCTGCGCAACCTCCTCGTGGCGGGCGTCGAGGGCGGGATTACTGTGCACCTGCCAAGCGGCGAGCAGATGTCGATCTATGAGGCCGCGATGCGCTATCGGCGCGAGCACACACCCCTCATCGTGCTTGCCGGACGCGAGTACGGCACGGGATCATCGCGAGACTGGGCGGCGAAGGGCACCATGCTGCTCGGCGTCAAGGCCGTGATTGCGCAGAGCTTCGAGCGCATCCATCGCTCGAATCTCATCGGTATGGGCGTGCTGCCGCTGCAATTCCCGGTCGGAGAGAACGCCCAGTCGTTGGGGCTGAGCGGCCACGAAGTATTCAACATCACCGGCTTGGCGGGCGGTGAGGCGCGCTCTGTGAAGGTCACCGCTGTCCAAGCGCTCGGACAGCCGATCAGCTTTGACGCGCGCGTGCGGATCGACACGCCAAAGGAGCGCGAGTACTTCCGTCACGGGGGTATATTGCAGTATGTGCTGCGGCAGCTCGCCGCACCGGCGCGCGCCGCCTAACGCGCCGTCGCGGTTGCCGTGCCGCAAAAGCCGCCTGCGACCATGGCGCTTGTCGTCTTCGATCTTGACGGCACAATCAGTCGTCACGATACCTTGCTCGCGTATCTGATCGGCTTTCTGCGCCGCAATCCTGCGCGCTGGCCGCGCGTTCTTCTGTGGATCCCTGCGGTGCTGCTGTTCGTTACTGGCTTTGCAGACCGCGGTGCCTTGAAGTCTGCATTGATGAAGGCGGCGCTCGGCGGCTGCACCCGCGCCAAGATCGACGCCTGGACGGATCGCTATGTGTCCGAGCTCTTGCAGCACGGCGTGTTTGCCGACGCCTTGAGCGCGGTCGCGCAACATCGAAGCGAGCGTGACCTGCTCGTGCTGATGAGCGCAAGTCCCGACCTTTACGTGCCGGAGATCGCGCGGCGGCTCGGCTTCTTCGAGGCGATCTGTACGGGCGTGCGTTGGCAGGGCGAGCGCTTTGGCGGCGAGCTTACGACACCGAACCGGCGAGGCGCGGAGAAAGCATTGTGCTTCGCGGCGCTGCAGCAGCGCTATCCGGGCATGCCGACGGTCGCCTATGCGAACAGCGCGAGCGACTTTGATCACATGCGGCTCGCCGACGCGGCATGGCTCGTAAATCCCTCGCCGGCACTATTACGCGATGCCGAACACGCGCACTTCCGCGCGCTGACCTGGCGCTGATGGCGCGCTCGGTACGCCCAACTACGAACCCATCGCCATCTATTTGAAGCTCGGCGGCTATGCGCCGCCTGTGACGGAGAAGTGCCGTAACGCGGCAATCACCCCAAACGCGATGGATGGATTGATCATGACTTGTCATCCGAATTCGCGGTAGCCGACGCTAGCGGTCGGAAGCGAGGCGCTCTTGTCGACGTTGTCCAAGCTTCGCGCAGCAGCTGCGACCCCAACTCGCCGGGTTATCCCGGTCGCAGTGTCCGGCTGAGGCGCCGCCCGAATAGCGCTACAAAAAGTCCGCCGCCAGTGGCGATTGCGGCGTGCAATGCCCAAAATACGCTGGGCTGCATTTTCTCGTAGAAACCACCGATCCAGCCTATGAGAATGTTCGACACGAACAGGCTCATATAGGCAATCCCCATTAGGGTGGCGTTCACTTTGGCCGGCGCCGCGCGCGAGACCAGCGCGAGAAGCGTCGGCCAGTAGTAAAGGAAGGCGATTCCCAAGCCGATGCAATAGAGGAGCGGCCAAAGCGGGTGAATAGGCGCGCCGCCCGAAGCAAGCACTGCGGCCACCAGGATCAGGTTGCTTGCCGCGGCGATCCAGGCGCCGATGCCGATCTTTGCGAGCTCGTCGGGCTCGCGACGGCGTGACGCTTGGCGGCGCCATATCCAGAACAAGAGCGGCACGCCTACGATACTGGCGAGCGAACTGATCGATTGGTACCAGGGAATCGGGATGCGAAAGCTGCCGACATCGAGTGCGACATGCTGCTGCATCCAGATGGGCATCACGTTGAATAGTTGATAGTAAGCCGTTGACTGGAAGACCGTGATAAACATCACGGCGATGAGCGCGACGATGATGCGCCGATCGGCGGCGCTGAGTCGGCTGCCCTCGTGTTTGCTCCGCTCCACTCTCGCAGGCAAATAACGGTATCCATACAGATAGGTTGCCAGGCCGACGAGCATAAAGATCGCGGCTACGCCGAAGCCGTAGTGCCAGCCATAAAACTGCGCGAGCAGACCGCAGCACAACGGTCCAACGACCGCTCCGATGTTGATTCCGGTGCTGAAGATGACGAAGCCGCGGGTGCGTCGCGCTTCGTCTTCGCGCGGATAAAGCGCGCCTACCTGCGCCGAGATATTGCCTTTGAGGAAGCCCGAGCCGATGACCAGCAGTAGCAGGGCCAGGAGGAACGTTTTATCAAAAGTCATGGCGATATGACCGGCGCTCATTGACAGCGCGCCGATCACTACGGCAGTGCGCTGTCCGATCCAGCGGTCGGCAATCATGCCGCCGAGTAGCGGCGTGAAGTACACGAAACCCGTGTAGAGACCAAAAATCTGTGATGCGAGTGCCTGCGTTGACAGCGGGCCGAGGAGCGATTCCACCGCGGCACGGAACTCGGCGAAGCCAGCGATGTGCTCGACATGCCCAGGCAGCAGCAGCTGGTTCACCATGTACAGAGCGAGCAGCGCCGTCATTCCATAGTAGGAGAACCGCTCCCACGCTTCGGTGAAGGCGAGGTAGAAAAGGCCCTTGGGATGACCCACGAAGGTCGCTTCAGCGGCGCGCCTGAACGTGGCTTCGACTGTACCCATCGTGCTTGCTCTCCGCTCGCGCAGTCGAAGCGCGTGCGCTATTTAGCGGCCTCAGCATTCGCGCCTGTGCGGCAGGAGTTCACTGCCGCGCGCGCCAGCGGCACTCCAGTGCCCGCGGAATCTCTCCGGCCCCACTACTCTGGCAGCTTCATCTCTTTCAGAAATTCTTTGTAGCGCGGGTCCGCGACCAGCGCTCGCAGCAGCGGATCCCGGCGCACCCAGATGACTCCCGGATCGTGGCGCACGTGCGCCGCTTGGAGCCAGTGGAAAGCCTGCTCGCGTTCACCGAAGTAGGCGTAGGTCTCCGCGACCTGGAACTCCGAGCCCGCCGAATTCGCGACCATGGCCGCGAGTGCCGTGTGCGCGTCGGCGCCTCGATGCAGTTTCCAGTAGGCAAGCGGTAGTCCAAAAGACTTCCAGCTCGGCGACGGCTCCGCTTCGATGGCCGTCAATGCCGCGTTGCCGTCACCACCGGCGAGCAGCACCCGCGTGAGCTCGTAGCGCACCCCCGGGAACATTGGGTTGAGCTCAATCAGCCGGCGCAGCGTCGTCTCCGCTTCGGCAAGCCGGTCTTCGTAATAAAGCGCCCGCGCGAGGTAACGACGCAGCAGCGGGTTCAGCGGGTCCTTCTCAATGCCGCGGCGGAAATACGTCTCCGCATCGGCTAGCGTGCCCGTTGCCTGCGTGAGGTGGCCCGCGAACTGCAGCACCGCAGGGTTGTTCGCGTCGAGCGCCTGCGCCTTGCGCAGCAGGTCGGCCGCGGTCACCCAATTAGTTTCGTACTGCATTCGCGCTGAGCCGAGCGTTAGGTAGCCCTCCGGGAGCTTTGGATCGAGCGCGATCGCCCGCTCGGCCGCCGCGCGCGTCTTGGCGTAGCCCACGCCATTGGTGTCGGCCCCGTTCGCCACGCGCCGCGCGTAGCACTGCGCGAGCCACGCATAGGCAAGCGCATAGTTCGGATCGATCGCAATCGCCTGCTCGTACAGGACCACGGCTTTGTCGAGATCCTCGGGATTGTCGCGCTCGGCGAAGTACCGCGCCTGCAGATAGAGATTGTAGGCCTCTGGGCTCGCGGTCGCCGTGGGCGCGGCGGGCGCGCTCAGCAGCGCCACTTTCAGCTGTTCGACGACCGCGCCCGCAATCTCGTCCTGGACCTTGAAGACGTCGTTGAGTTGCCGATCGTAGGTCTCTGACCAGAGGTGAAAGCCGGTGTCGGCGCGAATCAACTGCGCGGTGATCCGCAGGTTATTGCCAGATTTGCGAACACTGCCCTCGAGCACATGCGCGACCATCAGCCGCCTGGCGATCGTCGGAATGTCCTCGGACTTGCCCTTAAAGTAGAACGAGGAAGTGCGCGCGGGAACGTGGAGTCCCGGAATCTTTACGAGTAGATCGATGAGCTCTTCTGAAAGCCCGTCGGAGAAGTACTCCTGATCCTTCTTTTCGCTCATGTCGGTGAACGGCAGCACGGCGATAGACTTGTCGCTGACGGCGGTTGCCGCCGCCGAAGCCGCAGTCTTTGCCGACATTCCAGCCGCGGCCTGGCTCGACACTTCGGGTGCTGCCGTGCGCTTGGACAGCCAAATTCGATCCGCAAGCACATAGGCGACGCCAGCCGCCAGCAAACCAAGCACGAGTGTCATGGCACGGGTGCGGCCACGCGGCGGAACTGCGCTTGGAGCGGCAGATGCAACGGGCGGTGGCTCCGTCTGCGCAGCGGGGCTGCTCGCGGCAAGCATTGCACGGCTCGTCTTACCGCGGTCGCGACCGCGCACGGACTCCACCAGCGCCGGAAGAATTCTCTCGATCGGGCCTGCGGACGCATCAAGCCAGTGGTTGGCGCTCAGGAAGTATTCAAGATCTGGCGGTAACGCGGCGGCGTCCATGCGGATGGACAGCACGGGACGCTTCTTGGAACTCGCCCGCTCCACTTCCCGAAGCACGTGCGGGGAATCGATGGCGCTCTTTGAGAGCACCAGCACCAGCATTCTGCAGTCGTTGATCGCCTGCACAATCGCTGCAGCATAGGACTCACCCGCGCGCACGTCGCGAGGCGCGATCCAGCACGACAAACCTGCAGCCTCGAGTGCTGCACAGACGCTGTCCGCCACGACCACGTCCTGCGAGGCGTAGCTAACAAAGGTCTTGGCAACCGAACCTGTTGCGCCCGTGGCGGCCGGCGCTGAACTAGGGTTGTTTTCCAATCCGCCGGCTTCGGTCATGCCGCAAGGCTCTTTGCTACTTCGGGCGCATGTTCGCGGAAGCGCTATCGGATGGCAACTCACTCACGCACCGAAAAAGCGCAAGTCTCAACTCCGGCAACTTCTGTCAGGTCAGCATGGGGGTCGGTCTTGGTCCATTGCGTCGAAAATCCACAATCCCCAGACCAGTGTCATGCTGCCGAAAGTCACTCCAGTCGCAGTTGGCCGCCGCTCTGCTCGTATATAAAAACGAGAGGCTCGGCGCCAAAAAATCGCCTGTTGCCGGGTGAATAGCGCAAGGTTTTGAGCAGCGCCCAAGCATCGTGCGGGGAAACGCAGCACTGCCTCGGTACGCCGCACGCCGTGATCGAGCGTCTCGACTATCGTTGCCAAAATGTAACGATGCTGCCGCCGGCAATAATGAGCGCACCTCCCAAGAGGATGGGCACACTCGGCAGAGAGCGGAAGGCGACGAAATTGACGATCTGCCAGACCACAAAAAGCGTTGCAATATACAACCCGACAACCCGCCCAAATTCAATAGGCGCAAGGTTCAGCGAAAGGCCGTATCCGAACAGCAGTACTGCCCCGGCAAAAAACAACGACGCGCGCGGCACGCCGCTATGCTGAGTAAGCCCCATCCGCACAATCGCGTCACCAAACGCCTCCAGCGTCGTGGCTACAATGAGAAACCCTAGTACAGTGAGTCTATCCACGCTGTCCCCTCATACGCGCCTCGCCGCGCAGCAGTCTGCGCCGCGGAACAATACCGCATCCAGGCGCGACGCGGCGCGGCGCCGTACGCGGAACGCTCGGACGACCGGGAGTGTGCTGCGCTCCGGCCGGCGCTCGCATATCCGTGACTGAACCACACTAGCAAGCGCGCCGGCAAGGACCACAGTAGTTAATGACAAGCACCGCTAAGATTCACTTGCTGGCCCACGAACTCAGGCGCGGGTTTGTGCTTTCGGCGTGGGCGTCCCGAGGCATCAGAGGCGATCGGTACCGTCAGAAGAGACGCCCAAATCGATTGTCGCGTTGCCGTGGCGCGTGTCAATGTGCCTTGCAACTTCGAGAATTGCGGTAGATTGCTACTCGGATTCGCTCAATCTACGAGAAATGCGCTGTGACACCTGCAATTGACGTGCGCTGCGTGCGGCGCGATGACTTTTCGGCTTGGCAGGAACTTTGGAGCGGCTACAACGCGTTCTATGGCCGCGCAGGCGCGACGGCTCTGCCAATCGAAGTCACACAGATGACGTGGTCGCGATTCTTTGACGAGTATGAGCCCATGCATGCACTGGTCGCGGAAAGGTCGGGCGCATTAATCGGCCTGACGCACTTTCTCTATCATCGGAGCACGCTCCAGCTGAGCCCAACTTGTTATCTTCAGGACCTATTCACCGTGACGGCGGCGCGCGCGCAAGGTGTCGGGCGCGCACTTATCCATGCTGTGTACGAACGCGCCAAGATCGCGGGATCAAGCCGCGTGTACTGGCACACGCATGAGACAAATGAGGTCGCCATGCGACTTTACGACACCGTAGCTGAGAAATCAGGTTTCATTGTCTATCGGCACTTGATATGAAAGCACGGCGCTCGCGCTAGCGGCGTGCGCGCGGCAGCGGAATGCTAAGGCGCGCCGCGGCTAGCGCGGCGGGACTCTCTCCTCGTCGTCGGCGTCATCATCTTCAGGATGACCCAACGCGTCCTCGTCGTCGACCTCGAACTCCTCGGGCGCTTCGGTGTTCTCATCGATCTCGCGTATAGGCGCTTCATTTTCAGCGTCATGTTCATCGTCGCGGTCATCGTCGTCATCTATGGTGCCGCTCGTCGGGTGCTCGGCGAGAAGCCATCTCAGGGATGCAGGCGCGGATGCGAGGATTGCGTGTGCATGGGTCATGCAAGGGTCCTTATGAAAATAAAAGCGACCCGACTCGCCCGCGTGCCGTTGCCGGGAAGCGAACGGAAACTGAGAAGTGCCGCGAGTAATTGGGCGCAACGAGAATCTGGAGCGAAGGATGTTCTACATCGCCGTTCGGATCTGCCACAGCTCGGGGAAGAATCTAAGCTCTGCAACCTTGGCGAGGTAGGAGACACCGGCGCTGCCACCCGTGCCGCGCTTAAAGCCGATAATGCGTTCCACTGTCGTCATGTGATGATAACGCCACAGCTGAAATTTATGGTCCAGGTCCACGAGGCGTTCGGCGAGCTCGTATAGGTCCCAATCCTTCTCCGCGTTATGATAAACACCAAGCCAGGCGCCGGCCACCGCTTTGCTCGCGCGATAGGGCACGCTGAAATCGCGCGACAGATACTCCTCAGGAATGCCGTAGCCACGACGGCTCAGGAGGCGCAGCACCTCGTCGTACAATGACGGCGCCTTCAATACCCGCTCGAGCAACGCGTAGCCCGCCGGGTCGTGCTGGTGCACGGCAATCATTTCGGCGTTCTTATTGCCGAGCCGGAACTCCAAGGTGCGGTACTGCAGCGACTGAAAACCGGAAGAGTGTCCGAGAAGATTGCGAAACGCCGAGTAATCCGACGGTGTCATGGTCGCGAGCACATCCCAGATCGCGGTTAACTGCGTCTGCACATGAGTAACGCGTCCAAGCATCTTGAAGGAGGGATCAAGATCGTCACGTCGCACGCACTCGAGCACGCCGTCGAGCTCATGCAGGAAAAGCCGCAGCCACAGCTCTGAGGTTTGGTGCACGATGATGAACATCATCTCGTCGTGCTGATTGGAAAGCGGCTTCTGAGCGTCGAGAAGCTTTCCAAGCTGCAGATATTCACCGTACGAAAGCGATGCGCCGAGGTCCCAATGGATGGGCTCGTCGGACAGATCGACTTTCTCGGACTTCTCGAAGGGACGTTCAGTCATGGCAGCGCCAGCTCGAGAAGCGCTCAGGCTTTGCCGAAGACCCAGGATGGTACACGCCGCCAGCCATCGAGCAATTCGGTGTCGAGACGCTGGTAGTGCGGGCAGTGGTGCGAAACTTCCTGCCAGAAGGCGCGCGAATGATTCATGTGGCGAGTGTGCACGAGCTCATGCAGCAGCAGATAGCGCATTACCTCTGGCGTCTGAAACATGAGGCAGCTGTTCAAACTGATGGTTCCGCGTGTCGAACAGCTTCCCCAGCGCGTGCGCTGTCGGCGGATCGCAACCTGTTGATACCTATAGCCGAGACGGCGCGCGCATTCGGCCAGCGCAGGCACGAGAACGACGCGTGCGCGCTCCCCGAGCCAGCCGCGCAAGGCGCGGTGCGCGAGGCGTGCAGCGCACGCATCTCCAACCAGGCCCAGGATCCCGGGCGCAATGGCGCGCGCGCGCAGCGCTCCGTTGCCGCCCGCGAGATGCACGCGCCAGCTCTGCCCACAGGCGGCGAGCTCAATCGTGCGCGGGGGAAACGGTTCGGGAGCAGCGGCGCGCCGCCGCGCCTGAGCAAGCTTAGTCTCGATCCAAGCGCGGTGGCCATCGAGGAACTGTGCTATTGCGCGCCGCGAGGTTCGCCTCGGGACCACGATTTCAACGCGTCCGGTGTGAAATACACGCACGGCCAGCCGGCGTGCGCGGCGACTCTCGCGCACTGCCCAGGCCTCTGCGGCCGTATCGTCAGACCACAGGGGCAATTGCGGTGGGGCATCGTCAAGCATCACTGGCCTGCGATCATAACAGCCGTGCGAAGCTTCGCGGGCAGACGCCCGCCGCGCCGATCCGCTAGGATCGCGCGTTCCGTGTTCGTAGCCGATGGATGCAAGCGTGAGCGAGCCCATTCTCGAAGTCCGCGAGCTCAAGAAGAGCTACGCCACGGTGACGGCGGTCGACGGGGTTTCGTTCGCGGTCTCGGGTGGCACGTGTTTCGGGCTTTTAGGTCCGAACGGCGCCGGCAAGACAACGACCATTGAGATCATGGAGGGCATCCTTGCGGCGACATCCGGGGACGTGCGCTACCGCGGCGAGCCCCTCGGCCGACGCTCGCGCGAGGACTCGGGCATCCTGTTTCAGAAGACGGCACTGCAGGACTTCCTGACGGTGCGGCAGAGCCTGACGATGTTTCGCAACCTGTATAGCCGCGGTCATTCCGTGGATGAACTCGTGAAATTGTGCGCGCTCGAGAAACTGCAGGATCGCGATACACGCAAGCTCTCCGGTGGACAGCAGCAGCGCCTGCTGCTCGCGATCGCACTCGCCAATGACCCGACGGTACTTTTCCTGGATGAGCCGACGACCGGACTCGACCCGCAGGCGCGGCGCAATTTCTGGGAGCTGGTGCAGTCGATCAAGGCAAGCCGCAAAACCATCATCCTCACCACTCATTACATGGACGAGGCGGAGCTCCTTTGCGATGAGATCGCCATCATGGATCGCGGACGGATCATCGCGCAGGGCGGACCGCGCGCTCTTCTGCACGAGCACTTTGCCGAAGTGCTGCTGGAACTTCCGAAACAGGAATTTCCCGCAGCCGCTCGCAGCTTGCCGCTGCGGCTGTTCGAAGCGGGCGATCGCATAGAGATCACGACGGATGATCTTGACGGGACGTTGCGCACACTGATGGACGCCCAGGTGCCGCTGACGAACCTGCGCATTCGGCCGCCGAACCTTGAAGATCTTTTCCTCGAGCTCACCGGCAAGGAGCTGCGCACGTGATGCAGCGCCTGCTCGCCGTGTGGCATGCGCGCAATCTCGAGTTTGTGCGCGATCGCAGCACACTGCTGTTCACGCTGGTGGTACCGATTGCGCTCGTCGTCGGCATGAGCATTGTCTTCGGCGGACCCGAGCGTCCACTTTTCAAAGTCGGTGTGCTGAGCACGCACGTGGCGCAAGAGCGCCATCCCTTCCTGCACGAACGCTTCGTCGATTTCGTGCCCGTCACCGACCGCGCGGACGCGATCCGCAAAGTCGGGCGCCATCAGCTCGACCTCCTCCTCGACCCGCAGGGCGCTGCGCATTATTGGGTCAATACCGATTCGCCGAAGGGCTACATTGTCGAGAAGCTGCTCTTGTCGGCGGATCACGCCGCGCTGCGCGAGCCCGTCACCGGTACGGCCGTGCGCTACGTTGATTGGCTGTTCCCCGGTGTGCTCGGCATGAACATGATGTTCAGCTGTCTCTTTGGGGTCGGCTATGTAGTACTGCGGTACCGAAAAAGCGGTTTCTTAAAGCGCTTGCATGCGACTCCGCTCACGCCGTTTGAGTTCCTAAGCGCACAGGTGCTCTCGCGGTTGAGCCTGGTGCTTCTTGTGACAGTCATTCTGTACTGCGGTGTGAGCCCTATAATCCACTTCCACACGGCCGGCAGCATTGCGCTCTTGTGCCTGATCGCCGTAATGGGCGCGTTGTCGATGATTGCGCTCGGACTTACGATCGCGGCACGCTTCTCGAGTGACGAGTTGGTAGGAGGCGTCTTGAATCTCATGACCTGGCCCATGATGCTGCTGTCGGGGATCTGGTATTCGCTCGAGGGTTCGCCCCAGTGGGTGCGCCTCCTCGCACAGGTGTTTCCGCTGACGCACATGCTCAATGCCGCGCGCGCCGTCATGATCGATGGAGTGGGTGTCACACAGGTAGCGCCCGACCTCGCCTATCTTGGAGTGACGGCGCTTGCATTCTTAGCCTTCGGCGCATGGTCGTTTCGCTGGCGGATTGACTGATGCGCTTCTTGAGCGACAACACCGCCAGCGCCAGCACGGAAATCGTGGACGCGATCATTGCCGTCAACCGCGGGCTTGAGCCCGCCTATGGCGACGACCCATGGTCGAAGCGGCTCGATCAGGCGTTCGCGGCATACTTTGCGACCGAAGTGCGCGTGTTCACCGTCGCGACCGGCACGGCGGCGAATTCACTCGCGCTCGCCACCGTGACACCACCCTATGGAGCGATCTTCGCGCATGCGGAAGCTCACGTGGTGCGCGATGAATGCAGCGCGCCCGAGTTCTTCTCCGGCGGCGCCCGCATCATTGTCTTGCCGGGAGCGCAGGCTAAAGTGACCGTTGATGCATTGGCGCGCGCCCTGGAGTCGAATCCGGCGACCGTGCACACCGTACAGCCCGCAGCACTCACGTTGACGCAGGCGACGGAGTGCGGCACGGTGTACCGCATCCACGAGATTGCCGCACTCGCGCACTTGGCCCATCAGCACGGCCTCGCCGTGCACATGGACGGCGCACGCTTTGCGAATGCGGTCGCCACTCTGGGGTGCCACCCGGCCGACACGACCTGGCGGGCAGGCATTGATGTGCTGTCATTTGGGGCCACGAAAAACGGCGCGCTCGGCGCCGAGGCAATCGTGTTCTTTGATTTGCAGCGCGTCGCCGACTTTGAATTGCGGCGCAAACGCTCCGGCCAGCTGTTATCCAAGTCCCGCTACGCCGCCGCACAACTCCTCGCCTACATCGAGTCCGGGCTTTGGCGGCGCAACGCTGAACGCGCCAATGCTCTCGCACTGCGTATTGGCGCTGCCGCAGCCGATAGGCTGCAAAATCCGGTCGAGGCGAACGAGGTCTTCATGCGCCTTGCAGACGAGGAAAAAAGCGCGCTGCGCGCGGCGGGATTTGAGTTCTATGACTGGGGTGCGGAGCGCTCGGGCCAAGCGCGCTTCGTGGTCTCGTGGGACCAGCCCGACGAAGACGTGAGCGCCTTGTGCGCGGCCCTGTCGCGCACAGTAAAAGCCGTCAACTTGCGGTGATGTGCGCGATCAAACGCCGCGCCAGCTGAAAATCTGGCGCCATAAGCAGAGCTCTCTCGAGCGCATCGCGCGCGCCGCCGACGTCGCCGCGATCGAGGTCGCAGCGCGCCCGATACGCGTAGCCTTCCGCAGCACCCCATTCCGGAACATGCTCCTCAGCGACGCGTGCGGCTTCGAACGCGGCGACTGCCGCCTGCAACTCGCCGCAGGCGCGAGCTTTGCCGGCCTGCCCTGCACCCTGGGGGCGCTCGTAGTGGAGCGAGCCATCGAGCAGCAGCGCGCGCGGATTGTGCGGCTCGAGCTCGAGCGCGCGTGCAAGCTGCGAGCGACTGTGGGGTCCTGCAAACGGCGCCCGCAGAGGTTTCAGCTCCGCAACCGATCCCAAGCAAGCCCCCTGCAAGGCGAGGGCATCGGCCCAGTCAGCGCGCGCTTGCAGCACCGCGTCGAGATTTGCGACACAGCGCTCGGCCACAGCAGAGGCCCGCGGTTTGTCGCGGGCCTCAACGGTGCGCGCCAGGCGATAATAGGCGAGCGCCGCATAGTAACCTTGCAGCGGCTCTGTCGCCGATTTGGAGTCGAGTCGCGCAGCCAGATTGGCGAGCGCGCGCACATCCTCGGTGTAGAACGCGTATTGGATCTGGCCCTCGGTGTCGAGCCATTCCGCATCGCTCGCAGCAGGCGCTGCGCCCGCGACCAGCAGGCAAGCAACGCACGCAAGCAGCGCGCGTCTCGTAGAATGTCGGGTGCGCATGACAGTCGATACTACAGCGTTCCCCTCGCCCGCCGCATCCGCTGCCACGCGGGCGTCGCTCATCGATATCGGTGTCAATCTTGCGCACGATAGTTTTGCGGTGGACCGCGACGCCGTGCTCCACCGCGCTGCCGCAGCCGGCGTGGTGCAGATGATCGTCACCGGCTCGAGCCTCGACAGTACCCGCCAAGCGCTGGCACTTGCACGAGTCCATCCGCAACGGCTCTTTGCAACAGCGGGCGTTCATCCGCATTACGCGGATGAATGGTCGGCCGGGCTAGCATCGGAACTCGCCGAGCTTGCGCAGGCGCCCGAGGTCGTAGCGATCGGCGAGTGCGGACTTGATTACTACCGCAATCTCGCCGCGCATGATGCGCAGCGCGAAGCCCTTCACGGCCAGCTCGAACTCGCGGCAGCGACGAGGAAGCCGGTATTTCTGCATCAGCGTGATGCGCATGCGGATTTCCTCGCGATTGTGCGTGAGCATCGTGCAACACTCGCAGGCGCGGTGGCGCATTGCTTCACGGGAACGGCTACCGAACTTGAGTCTTGCCTCGATTTGCGATTGCTCATCGGCATCACGGGCTGGATCTGCGATGAACGGCGCGGCGCACATCTGCTGCCGCTGATGCGAACGATTCCGGCGCGCGACCTCATGCTCGAGACCGACGCGCCCTATCTCATGCCGCGCGACCTGTCTCCCAAGCCCATCTCGCGCCGCAATGAGCCTGCCTATCTTCCGCATATCGCAGCGACGGTTGCGCGCGCGCGCGGCACGACACTCGAGAAGATCGCGCAAGAGACGTCTGAGAATGCGCGGCGGTTTTTTAACTTACCTAGTATTGAGTAGAAGTGATATCTGTAACACACTGTTAATACTGAGATTATAGATGCACAACATTAACCCCACAGACCTGCTGCAAAGCATCGAGGGCTATTGGCGAGATTCCATTCTCGATCGGCTCGCGGCCTACATCCGCATACCTAATCAGTCGCCGATGTTTGATCCGCAATGGGAGAGCCACGGGCACATGGAAGCGGCCGTCACCTTGATGGCCGACTGGTGCCGCGCGCAGCCCATTCCCGGAATGCGTGTGGATGTGCGTCGCCTGCCGGGACTCACACCGCTCCTCATCGTCGATGTGCCGGGCGCGCTCCCCGGGTCGGTGCTGCTCTATGGCCACTTGGATAAGCAGCCCGAATTTACCGGATGGGAACCGGATCTGGGTCCCTGGTCGCCAGTAATCCGCGACGGCAAGCTCTATGGGCGCGGCGGCGCGGACGATGGCTACGCCGTTTTCAGTTCTCTCGCAGCGATCCTCGCGCTGAAGCAGCGCAGCGTCGCCCTGCCACGCTGTCTCCTCATGATCGAAGCGTCCGAAGAGAGC
Source organism: Steroidobacteraceae bacterium (assembly GCA_036833805.1). Taxonomy (GTDB): domain Bacteria; phylum Pseudomonadota; class Gammaproteobacteria; order Steroidobacterales; family Steroidobacteraceae; genus PALSA-1196. Next base: position 32,647 of record DAITPA010000003.1, read on the forward strand.
GGCAGCATTCATCTGGCCGCACATCTGGACGCGCTGGGAGCCGGGCTTGCAACCCCGTCGCTCGTCATTTGCCTCGATGCGGAATGCGGCAATTACGCGCAGTTGTGGTCCACAACGTCGCTGCGCGGCAACCTCGTTGGCCGCTTGCATGTTCGCGTATTGAACGAAGGTGTGCATTCCGGCATGGCCACCGGCATTGCACCGACCGCGTTTCGAATCGTCGAGCAGCTCCTCGCCCGCCTCGAAAATCCCGTCACCGGAGATCTGCTGTTGGACGAGCTGCAGGCGGCGATCCCGAATGATCGGCGCGCGCAGCTCGCGATCGCGGCACGCGTACTGGGTCCAGCGGTCGCCGCAAAGGTGCCGTTCGCGCAAGGCGTGCGGGCGCTGTCCAATGATCCGTTCGAACTCCTCATCAATTCGACGTGGCGCGCAACCCTCGCCGTGACCGGTGCCGACGGCCTGCCCGCAGTGCAGTCCGCGGGCAATGTGCTGCTGCCGGAGATCTCCCTCAAGCTATCGCTGCGCCTGCCGCCGGACTGCGACGCCGAACGCGCCGACGCCGCCGTACGCACAACGCTGGAGCGCGACCCGCCCTACGGCGCACAGGTTCAATTTGAAAGTGAGGGCGCGACCGCCGGCTGGAATGCGCCGCCGCTTGCCGCGTGGCTTGAGCGCTCAATGAGCGCGGCTTCACAGGCCATATTTGGCCGTGACGCCGTGCATGTCGGCTCAGGCGGCACGATTCCTTTCATGGCAGTTCTGGGGGACAGATTCCCCGAGACGCAGTTCTTCGTTACCGGCGTCCTGGGTCCACAGGCGAACGCGCATGGACCCAATGAGTTTTTGCATATCGACTACGCGCGCCGCTTGACGGCCTGCGTCGCGCTCGTGTTGGCGGACTTTGCCGCGCAGGCGAGACTTTAGCCGAGCGCGCGCAGCTCCGCTGCCGTCAGATGCAGGCTTGCGGCCGCGACGTTTTCTTCAAGATGCTTCACGGAGGACGTCCCAGGAATCGGCAGCACGACGGGCGAGCGGGCGAGGAGCCAGGCGATGGCGGACTTCGCTTGCGAGGCGTCGCGCCCGGCACCCAGCGGAAACCAAGGAATGAAGGCGAGCCCTTGCTGCTCGCAATAATTGAGCACATCCTCTGCGTCGCGATCCGCAAGGTTGTAGCGGTTCTGCACGGAGACCACGCTCACGAGCGCTTGTGAGCGCTTGAGCTCCGCGAGGCTTTGATTGGATACGCCGATATGGCGGATTTTGCCCTCCGCCTGCAAGCGTGCGAGCTCGCCCAATGACTCCGCAAGCGGTACGCGCGGATCGATGGCATGCAGTTGATAGAGATCAATTCGATCGAGCCGCAGGCGCCGCAGACTGCCCTCGCATGCCGCGCGCAAATGCGCGGGATGCGCGTCGCGTTCCCACTGGCCGGCTCGCGGCCTTGTCAGCCCGCCTTTGGTCGCAATGACCAGGCCCTGCGGATATGGGTGCAGCGCTTCGGCAATGATCTCTTCACTGACGTCAGGTCCGTAGGAGTCAGCGGTATCGATGAAATTCACACCGAGCTCAAGCGCACGCCTGAGAACCTTAAGCGCCGCCTGACGGTCAGCCGGCGGACCCCACACGCCCGCACCCGTGAGCCGCATCGCGCCGAAGCCGAGCCGATGCACGCTCAGATCTGCCCCGATCGACACTGAGCCTGCGGCTGCGGCAGGCGGACTTGCTTTTGGGATGCTCGGCGTCATAGCGGGGATCCTTCGTCGACGGGACTGTTAGACTGTAGAACGCGGGCGCGTGTACGCGCGCGTGTACGCGCTCATCTGCGCCTCGGGGGGCCACGCATGTACTACGGTTATGGCTATGGATATAACGGTCTCTGGGGCCTGTTGGTTCTGATCGCCGATGTCTGGGCGATCGTAAATATATTTCAAAGCGGCGCGTCGACGGACCGCAAGGTGCTTTGGACCGTGCTCGTCATCCTGTTGCCAGTCTTGGGGTTTGTAATCTGGCTCTTTGCCGGGCCGCGTAGCAATAAATCCTGACGCTGCGCGTCCTCAAGCCGGATGGCGTGCGACGCTCGCGCGTATCTGATTGATGGTGCTTGGCATCACAGAGCTTTTCACGCGCTGCCAGGGCGCATCGAAACGCTCCATCGCACCCTCAGCCGGCAGGGATTGCGCGGACGGAAATTCCGTGCGCAGCGTATCGACCATCAGCGTCCACTTCGGTAATCCCTTGGGAAACTTGCCGCGCTTCGTGAACACGACGCGCCCTTCCGTCGGCGCCTCACCCGCCACGGCGCGGACCGCGGCGATCCGGTCGTAGAGCGCACCCTGCGGGTTCGTAAACGTGAAGCGCTGCGGACCGTCCATGACGGTCCATTCCGTCATCTGATCGCCGCCGAAGATGTTGCCGCGCACGTCGCGCAGATCGATCACCAGGATGCCACGCGGTGTCAGCAAGAGGAAATCCACGTGGAAGTAACCGCCCATGCCATCAGGCACCAGCACGTCGCGCAGGTAGTCCGAAGCCGAAGCGGTTACTGCGGCGACGAGTGCTTTTTGCGTGCGCCTGCGCCGGTACCAGCGCCAAGCCCATGACAGGGCCCAGCCGAAGACCACGGCGCCGCCGACCAGGAACCAGGTTGTGGGCGGCAGTTTGCTCAAGGTTTGTAGCGTTTCGTTCATGAGTCAAGCGCGGCGCACAGCCCCTCCAAGTCGGCGGGGATTTCAGTGCATGCGGTCGGGCGTGCCAATAGTCTCATGAGCGATTGCGGGACGGGCAGTTCCTCGCCAATCAACGGCTCGACTATCTCTTTGAACTTGGCCGCATGCGCGGTCGCGACCAGAACCCAGGGACCCGCACCCCTACGCGCCGCAGGCAGTCGCGCGTAAACTTCCGCCGCCACCGCCGTGTGCGGACAAAAGATCTTGCCCCAGTCATCGAAGGCGGTGCGAACGCGGCGGCGTATATCGGCATCATCGACCGAGTCGGCGCTGACTGCGGCAACAAGTTCGTGCATATCTGGTAAGAGGCTGCGCAACCGCTCCATGTTACTCGGATTGCCGACGTCCATCGCGGATGCCAGGGTCGCGATGCTGGGCCGCGGGCGCCATTGTCCGCTTTCCAGGAAGTCAGGCACCGTGCGGTTGGCATTGTGTGCGAGCACTATTTCAGCGATCGGTAGACCCAGCTTGCGTGCCCAGATGCAGGCGACGGCATTGCCGAGGTTGCCGCTCGGGATCACAAAAGAGGCGCGTTCGCCATGCGCGCGCCAGAGCGCAAGGCTCGCCGCGGCGTAGTAAACCATCTGCGGCAGGAGCCTTCCCAGGTTGATGCTGTTGGCAGAGGATAGATCGAAACGCTTGCGCAGAGCCGGCTCCCGCAGGGCCTCTTTCACGAGCCGCTGGCAGTCATCAAAGGTGCCGCGCACGGCAAGCGATGTGACATTGCCGCCCCAACAGGTGAGCTGCCGCTCCTGCGTGGGGGAGACGAGCCCGCGCGGAAAGAGCACGGTGACGCGCATGCCGGGTCGCTCGTGGAAAGCCGCGGCCACCGCGCCGCCGGTGTCGCCGGAGGTTGCGACCAGCATGTTGAGGGAGCGGCCGCTGCTCCTCGGCACGCGCGCGAGCGCCGCGGCGAGAAAGCGCGCGCCAAAATCCTTGAAGGCCGCCGTCGGCCCGTGAAAGAGTTCGAGCAGCGAGAGTTTTGCCTGCGGCTCGAGCGGCACGAGCGGCGCGCAGAAGTTGAAGGCTTCCCCTACCATCGCCGCCAATTCGCCTGCGAGTGCGTCGCCGGCCAGAAAGGGCGCGAGCAGACGTGCGGCCAGCGGCGCAAGATCTAGAGAGGTTGAATGCAGGTCAAGCGAGGCGCTCGGCCAGCCGACCGGCACATAAAGACCGCCGTCGGGCGCAAGGCCCTGTTGCAGGGCAGCGCTGAAACCGCTGCAGAGCGCCGCATCGCGCGTGCTCTTGTATTGAAACGCTCTCATGAGCAGATGAGGCGCGCCCCGGGCGAATCAATCTCGACCACCCAGGCATCGACGCCAATCGACAGCCGCTCGAACGGCACGCGCATGGCCGCGAGAACCCCGGCGGCGCGTGTCTCTTGAGCCCAGGCGAAGAGCGCAGGCCCCGCCCCTGAGATCGAGCATCCCAGAGCGCCGGCGTCGATCGCATCGCGGCGCACTTCTGCAAAGCCGGGGATCAGCGCCTGGCGCTGCTTTTCGATGACCACATCCTCAAAGGAGGCGCGGATCATGTCGAGGTCGTCGGTGTAACAACCCGAGATGAAGCCCGCAAGGTTCGCGGTTTGCCAAACAAAATCCGCCAACTCAACGCTGCTCTTCAAAAGCGCGCGCGCCTGTTTGGTGGACAGGAACATGTGTGGATGCACGATGACAGCCACCACGCCCGCCGGGACGGGGATCTGTTTGACGCGCGGCTGGTCGATGCCCACCGTCAGCACGAGGCCGCCAAAGAGCGAGGCGGCAATATTGTCGACGTGCAGGGAGCCGCTTGCGACCTGCTCACCCTGCATCGCAAACTTCAATAGCTCGAGCCGACTGCAGGGCTCATCGAGGAGTGCATTGGCGGCGACTACGGCGGCGACCGCGGATGCTGCAGAGCCGCCGAGGCCCGACCCCAGCGCGATGCCCTTGTCGATCTGCATCTCAACGCCAAAATCCAAGCGCAAACTCTCCTGCATCGCAAGCACCGCGCGGCCGGCGGTATTACGCCTGGGATCAAGCGGCAGATCTTCCACGACACCGCTCACGCCGCGAATCACGACGCCCGGCATATCGCGTCGCACGGCCGTGACGCGATCTCCGAGCGCATCGACCGCAAAGCCTAAAATATCAAAGCCGATGGCGACGTTGCCGACCGAGGCCGGCGCAAAAGCACGCGCCCGCAGCAGCGCCGCGGCCGCGCTCACAAGCGCGCTCCCAAGTACGCCGCCAGACGCAAAAGGTCCGCGAATACGCCGCCCGCGGTCACCTCGGGTCCGGCGCCCGGCCCCTGCACGATGAGCGGATTGGCACAGTAGCGCCGCGTCGCAAAGCGCACCACATTATCCGTCAAGGCAATGTTCGCAAATGCATGCTTCGCGTCGAGTTCCGCGACGCCCACAACCGCCCGGCCATCGGCGCTGATCTTGCCCACATAGCGCATGACCTTGCCCTGTGCGCGCGCCACTTCGAAGCGCCGCCGCATCGACTCGTCATGCCGCGGCAGCCCGCTCATGAACTCGTTGGCTGAAGCGCTCTCGAGCCCGACCGGCACCAGACTCTCAACTGCCACATCGCTCATTTCCAGCGGCACGCCCATCTCGCGGCCGAGGATGATGAGCTTGCGTGCGACGTCAAGACCGGAGAGATCATCGCGTGGATCAGGCTCAGTGTAGCCCTTGTGCCGCGCGGCGCTCACGATCTCGGAAAACGGTGTGGCGCCGTCGTAGACGTTGAATAGATAAGCAAGCGTTCCGGAGAAGATGCCCTCGATACTTGCGACATCGTCGCCCGTGTCGCGCAGATCGCGCAAAGTCTGAATGATCGGCAAGCCGGCGCCGACCGTCGCTTCATAAAGATAGTGCGCGCCGCTCACGCGGCGCGCCTCGCGCATGCTTTGATAGAAGGACCAGTCGGCGCTGTTGGCCTTCTTGTTGGGCGTCACCACATGAATACCGCGCTCGAACCAATCGCGATAGTGGCGCGCGACCGTCTCGCTCGCCGTGCAGTCAATAAAAACCGTGTGCGGCAGAAAATCCGCGTGCACGTGCTCAACGAAGCGGCCGATATCCGCCTCCACCGCCTGCGCGTCGAATGCGTCGCGCCATGCGGCCAGGTCGACGCCGCTCGGCGCGAGCAGCATGCGCCGCGAGCCGAGAATGCCGCGGATGCGCAGATCGAGATTGAACTCCTGGCGCAGACGCGCGCTTTGGGATGCGAGCTGGTCGAGCAGCACCCGTCCGACCGCACCCGGACCGATGACGCCAATCGAAAGCGTATGCGGCGACAGATAAAGCCCCGCGTGCACCGCGCGCAACGCGCGCGTCACCTGCCGCCCTTCGATGACCACCGAAATATTACGCTCAGAGGCGCCCTGCGCGATCGCCCGCACGTTGACGCTGGCGGCTCCCAAGGACTTGAACACCTTGGCGGCAATGCCCGGGACACCGGCCATGCCGTCGCCCACGACCGCGAGGATCGCAAGATCAAGATCCAGCTCAATGCTCTGGATCTGGCCCTCCTGCAACTCGCGCTCGAACGCTGCACGTACCACGGTGGCGGCGCGCGTCGCCTCCGCCTGCGGGACCGCGCAGCAGATCGAATGCTCGGAGCTGCCCTGCGAGATGAGAATGACCGAGATCGCCTCTTCCCGCAGCGCTCCAAAGAGCCGATGCGCGGTGCCGGGCACGCCGATCATGCCGGCACCCTCGAGATTGACGAGAGCAATGTGCTCTATGCTGGTGATGCCCTTCACCGGCAGCGGGGATTGCGGCCGCGCACAGATCAAGGTTCCCGGCTTCTCGGGCGCGAAGGTATTGCGTATCCAGATCGGAATGCCGCTGCCAACAGCCGGCGCCATCGTCTGCGGATGAATGACCTTGGCGCCGAAATAGGCAAGCTCCATTGCCTCGTTGTAGGACAGCGAATCGATCACGGTCGCGTCGGGCACGCGGCGCGGATCGGCCGACAGTACGCCATCAACGTCCGTCCAGATGTGGATCTCGCTCGCTTCGAGCAGCGCGCCGAAGATCGACGCAGAGAAGTCGCTGCCATTCCTGCCGAGCGTCGTCTGCACGCCGCGCGCCTTGCTCGCGATGAAGCCGGTGACAATGAGCGTGCCCGCAAAACCCTCGTCTACGAGCAACGCGAGATTTTCATGCGACTGCGACCACTGCACCGCAGGACCCAAGGGTTTCCATTCCACCACCACCACGCGGCGCGCGTCGATCCAACGCACCTTGCCGGCGCGGCCGCTGCGTTCCTCGAAGTACTGATGAAACAGCTTCGTCGACCACAGCTCTCCATAGCCCGCAATGAGATCGCTCACTTCAGGCGCCGCAGCGCGGGTGAGTTTCACGGTGTGCAGAATCCCCTCAAGGTCCTGGCAATCACGCTCGAAGCCTGCGAGGTACTGGCGCGCCGACGTGGGCGCAAGCAGCGCCTCGGCAATCTCAGCGTGGCGCAAGCGCAGGTTTGAGATTTCGCCGCGGAAGGCATCATCCTGCTGCTCTGCGAGGCTGATGAGCCCCAGCAGCGCGTCGGTCACGCCGCGGCATGCGGACAGCACGACGGCCAGGCGTCCCGGCGGCTGAGATTCAAGGAGGCTTGCGACCCGCGCAAAACAGGCGGCATTCGCGACGCTTGATCCTCCGAACTTGTGGACAATCCAAGGATCGTTTGGGGTCATCGAAAGGAAGATTCACAAGGGAAAAGGCGTTGCGACTGTACTGACGCGCTTGCGCGCACGCAACCCAACCGCCGCACCTCAACGCGCGTCCGCAGTCACCTTTAACAAAGCATCCCCGTCGCGCACACGGTCCCCGCTGCGCACGCGCAGTTCCGTAACGACCCCGGCGGCCCCGGCCGTCAGCGTGTGCTCCATCTTCATCGCTTCCATTACGACCAGCACCTGTCCGCGCGCCACGCAGTCGCGCTCGGCGACCCGCACGGCCAAAATTACTCCCGGCATCGGAGCGCGCAGCGTGCCATCCGCCGTGACCGCCAGGGCATCCGCCACGGCACTCACGCGTTCGAAGCGATGCCACTCGCCGTCGAGCCAGATTGCGACGCGCTCGGGCTCGATGTGCGCCGACCACGCAATGAGCCTGCCACTGAGGCGCGCATGCGCATCCGAGCGGGCAGCGCTGCGCGCGCTGACCTGCAACTCTTCGACGGCGCCGGCAGCGGAATCGTCATCAATATGCCAGCGCGCCTCGCGGCGCTGCAAGCGGACAACGTAGACCTGCCCAGCAGTCGCCTGCAGTCGGATAACAGCAAGGCCCGCGCCGTTCAGAGCCCAGGCGTCGCCGCAGGACCAGGGCGAGGTCGGCAGGTCTTCTGCAGCCGCGAGCAGCGACAAAGCCGCCAGCAGCGCTGCGCGCCGTGCCTGCGCATCGTCGTCAGGCAGGAGCGATGCGGCGCGTTCATCGATGAGTCGGGTGAAGACCCGGGCGGCGCGCACTTCTGCATCGGCTGCCAGCGCGATCAGGGCGGCAAGGTTGGTCGTGACGCCTTCGATGCGGCAGGCGGCGAGGGCGCGCTGCAACGTCGCGAGAGCATCCTCGCGGTCGCGTCCCAGCACAATGAGTTTTGCCAGAAGCGCATCGTAATGCGTACCCACCTTATCGCCCGCCTCGACCGCCGCATCGATGCGCACGCGCGCGCCCGCCGGCGGCCAGGCGAGCTCCTCCAATGTTCCGCTCGTCGGCAAAAAGCCGCGGCGCGGATCCTCCGCGTAAAGGCGCGCTTCAAAGGCATGCCCATCCGCGCGGACTTCATCCTGAGCGAGTGGCAACGCTTCACCGGATGCGATGCGCAACTGCCACTCGACAAGATCAACACCCAGAATCATTTCCGTCACCGGATGCTCGACCTGCAGCCGAGTATTCATCTCGAGAAAGAAGCACTCCTCGCCCGTGACCACGAATTCCATCGTGCCTGCGTTCTCATAGCCAACGGCGCGCGCGCCGGCCACGGCGTAGCGGTGCAGACGCTGGCGCAATGCGCCGGAGAGGCCTGGCGCCGGAGCCTCTTCGATGACCTTCTGATGCCGGCGCTGCAGCGAGCAATCGCGCTCCAAGAGATGCAGACAATTGCCGTGCCGGTCGGCAATGATCTGCACTTCGACGTGACGCGCGCGCTCGATGAATCTTTCCAGCATGACCCGACCGTTGCCGAAAGCGCGCTCTGCTTCGCCGCGGGCGGCGGCAAGCTGCGCGGCAAGCTCGGCCGCAGCGCGCACGATGCGCATGCCTTTGCCGCCGCCGCCGGCCACGGCCTTAATGAGAAGAGGAAAGCCGATCGCCTCGGCCTGCGCCTTGAGCCTGCGCTCATCCTGCTCGGCGCCGAAGTACCCCGGCACGATCGGCACGCCGGCGCCCTGCATCAAGGTCTTTGCCTGATCCTTCAACCCCATGAGATTGATCGCGGCCGCCGATGGACCGACGAAAACGATGCCCGCGGACGCACAGCTCTCTGCAAACTCCGCGCTCTCGGCGAGAAACCCGTAGCCCGGATGCACGGCATCCGCGCCGCCGTCGCGCGCGGCACGCAGCAGCGCCGCGATGTTGAGATAGCTCTCGCGAGCTGGCGCGGGACCGATGCGAACTGCCGCATCGGCAAGGCGCGTATGCAGCGCGCCCGCGTCAGCGTCGGAGTACACCGCGATAACGCGCATGCCAAGCCGCTGCGCGGTGCGCGTTATGCGGCAGGCAATCTCACCGCGATTGGCGATCAAGAGCGTCTTGAACATGCGCGTGCGCCGCGTTCAGTCGCCGTCCCGAACGAGCTCGCGCCCGATCAGCATGCGGCGGATTTCGCTGGTGCCGGCGCCGATCTCATAGAGTTTGGCGTCGCGCAGCAGGCGACCGGCCGGATAGTCATTGATATAGCCGTTGCCGCCGAGGGCCTGAATGGTGTTGAGGGCGCATTGGGTTGCGCTTTCGCTTGCAAAGAGAATGCAGGCAGCGGCGTCAAAGCGCGTGGTGCGGCCCGCATCGCAGGCGCGCGCGACACTGTAGACGTAGGCGCGCGAGGCATTCGCGAGGGTGTACAGATCCGCAAGCTTCGCCTGCATGAGCTGAAAGCTGCCGATCGGCTTGCCGAACTGCTTTCTCTCGCGCACATACGGCAGCACTAGATCAAGACACGCCTGCATGATGCCGAGCGATCCGCCCGAGAGCACCACCCGTTCGTAATCAAGTCCGCTCATCAACACCTGGGCGCCGCGACCGACCTGGTGCAGGACATTTTCGAGCGGCACGCGGCAGCTGTCGAACACGAGCTCACAGGTGTCCGAGCCGCGCATGCCGAGTTTGTCGAGTTTCTGTGCGGTGCTGAAACCGGGGAAGCCCCTTTCAATGATGAATGCGGTGATGCCGGGCGTGCCCGATGGCGCATCGGTCTTCGCATAAACAACGATGACATCCGCCGAAGGACCATTGGTGATCCACATCTTGCGTCCGTCGAGGACGTAGTGATCGCCCTGCAATTCCGCTCTCGAGCGCATCCCGAGCACGTCGGAGCCGGCCTCCGGCTCGCTCATCGCGAGCGCGCCGACGTGCTCGCCGGTCAAGAGCCGCGGCAGGTAGCGGCCCTTCTGCTCGGCAGTGCCCCAGCGGCGCAGCTGATTCACGCAAAGATTTGAATGTGCGCCGTACGAGAGCCCCACCGCTGCGCTCGCGCGGCTGATCTCCTCCATCGCAACCACATGTTCGAGGTAGCCGAGCCCGCTGCCGCCGTCCTCAGCTTCAACCGTGATGCCGAGGAGCCCGAGCGACCCCAGTTCCGGCCACAGGTCGCGGGGAAAGATATTCGAGGCATCGATTTCGGCTGCGCGCGGCGCGATCAACTCGGCGGAAAATTCCCGCACCGTCTTGCGCAGCAGATCGACACTTTCCCCGAGCGCGAAGTCGAATTCGATCAACACTTGGCACTCCCGTCGTTGGGATGCGCAAAGGCGTCGGACTCGTCCTCGTCTGCGCGCGGCGCCAGACAGGCATAGTCCTTCTCGACAACGATGCGCAAACGGACCTTGCCATGCGGCTGCACATGCTCGAGCGTCACAAGCTCGCTTGCGCACCACTCGCGCGCTTGTGTTTCGGGTACCTGGATCTCAACCACACCGTTGTTGAAGGTTGCAGCAAGCGTGGCCACGGAGGCAGTGCGCCGCAAGCGATAGACCAGCACGCCGTCCGGCGTAATGTGAACGCGCTCCTCGACAGTACCGCTGTGCGCCAATTGCTGCACTTCGCCGCGCGTCAAGCGCAGACGCAGCGAATCGCCCCGCACGCGCAGCTTCATGTCGGCACCGCTGCGCGCGCGGCGCGCGCGAGGATGCGCTGCGCCTTAACAAGATGCGGCCGATCGAGCATTTGCCCATCGAGGCTTAAGACACCGGCATCAGGCTTGGCGGCGAAAGCGGCGATCACCTGGCGGGCGCGCGCGACTTCGGCGGGCTGCGGACTGAATGCCGCGTTGATGGGCCCAACCTGCGAGGGATGAATCGCAAGCTTGCCGGAAAAACCGTCGCGACAGGCGCGCGCGGCTTCGCGCTGCAGCGCATCGCTGTTGCGAAAATCTACGCACACGCCATCGAACGCCGGCACGCCGGCGGCGCCGGCAGCAAGCAGACACATGGAACGCACAAGCTCGAAGGTAAAAGTGAAAGCCGCCGCGGCGTCGCGCGCGGCAGCGCCAAGCGCGGCAGACAGATCCTCCGCACCCCATGTCAGCCCCGCGAGACGCGCGTTCGCCGTGGTTGCATAATCGCCGAGTGCGAACAGCGCCTGCGGCGTCTCGGTCGCAATGACGAGAAGCTGTGTTCCTCCGGTCGGAGTGCCGAATTTTTCTTCCAGCGCCGACAACAGACCGCCGACCGCCACGGCCTCACGAGCGGCCGACACTTTGGGCAGCACGATGCCATCAGGAGCGCCCGCCATCACGATGGCGAGGTCATCGGCGAGCTTGCCGCTGGCGAGCGCGTTTACGCGCACCCAAAGTTGCAGCGCGGAGCGCTCTCGATGCGACGCGAGGAAGTTGCGCACACGAGTTCGCGCCTTGGGCAAGAGCTCCGCGGTCACGGAATCCTCAAGATCGAAGATGAGCGCATCGGCACCGCTGGTGCTCGCCTTGTCGTGCTTTCTGGCGTCGTCACCGGGTACGAAGAGCCACGAACGAATCGAGGCGACCGCACTCATGAGGAAGGCCTCTTCAGCATGAGCGCGGCGCGACGGCAGGAAGCGACCTCTGCACCCAGCTGGTTAAAGGCGCGCTGCTCGAAGGTCACGATGCCTGAGTCGGACCGCGAACGGCTCTCACGCTTGGCGAGCACAACCGTCTCGGCACGCAAGGTGTCGCCGATGCGCACCGGCAACGGGAACTTGACCTCTTCCCAGCCGAGGTTTCCCAAGGTCGTGCCGTAAGTCGTGTCATACACCGACAGTCCGACCAACAGGCCGAGGGTGAAGACGCTGTTCACGATGCGTTCGCCGAACACCGTGCCCTTGGCGTATTCGGCATCCAGGTGCAGCGCAGCCGGATTCATGGTGAGGGCGCTGAAAAGGAGGTTGTCCGTCTCGGTGACGGTGCGACGCACAGCGTGCTCGAATCGCTGTCCGACCTCGAATTGCTCGAAATAAAGTCCCGCCATGCCGACCGTGCTCCTCGCCGGCTAGTCTAGCAGCGCGCACCGCGCGCGCGTCGGCTCATAACCGCAGGCCCCCGCCCCCAAACCAACGGGTATTTCATGCAAGGGGCGTTGCCCTCTATATTCAAGGGTATGTATCGCTACGACGACATCGATCAGACACTCGTCGCCGAGCGGGTGGACGAATTTCGCGATCAGACGCGGCGCTTTCTCGCCGGCGAGCTCTCCGAGGAGGATTTCCGGCCGCTGCGGCTGCGTAACGGCCTTTATATCCAGCGCCATGCGCCTATGCTGCGCATTGCCATCCCCTACGGACTGTTGAGCTCGACGCAGCTACGCAAGTTAGGCGACATCGCGCATCGTTACGACCGCGATTATGGTCACTTCACGACCCGCCAAAACCTGCAGTTGAACTGGCCGAAGCTCGAAACGGTTCCGGACATCCTGGCCGAGCTTGCAAGCGTGCAGATGCACGCCATCCAGACGAGCGGCAACTGCGTGCGCAACGTGACCGCGGATCACCTCGCAGGAGTTGCCCGCGATGAACTCGACGACCCGCGGCCGTACTGCGAGATCATTCGCCAGTGGGCCACCCTGCACCCGGAATTCACCTACCTGCCGCGCAAATTCAAGATCGCCGTGACGGGCTCGCCCGCGGATCGCGCCGCATCCGAAGTCCACGATGTCGGTCTGCACATGCGGCGTGACGCGGACGGCCATATCGGCTTCGAGGTTCTGGTGGGCGGCGGCCTCGGGCGCGCTCCGGCCATTGGTCAGGTCATTCGCGAGTTCCTACCGCTGCCCGATCTGCTGTCCTATCTCGAGGCGATCCTGCGGGTCTACAACCGCTACGGCCGACGCGACAATATTCACAAGGCACGCATCAAGGTACTGGTGAAATCATTGGGTGCCGCGAAATTTCGAGAAGAGGTCGAAGTGGAATGGCAGGCTGCGCAGGACAGCGCGCCGCATCTGCCGCAGACGGAAGTCGAGCGGGTACGCGCGTTCTTTGCGCCGCCGGCCTACGAGAGGCTCACCGATATCGACGCCGCCGCTGATCGTGAGCCTGAATTTCGCGCCTGGTATCGCTACAACACGCGGGCGCATCGCGTGCCGGGCTACCGCGCCGTCGTCGTGTCCTTGAAGAAGCACGGCCGCCCACCGGGCGACATAACCTCGGCGCAGATGGCCGCGCTTGCGAGCCTTGCCGATGAAGTGAGCTTCGGGCTCATCCGCGTCGCGCACGACCAGAATCTGCTGCTCGCCGACGTGCGCCAGCAGGATCTGTATGCGACCTGGTTGGCGCTTCGCCTGCAGGAGCTTGCGACCGCCAACATCGGCACGCTCACGGACATGATCGCCTGCCCGGGCCTCGACTTCTGCGGCTTAGCCAACGCCGGCACGATCAGCGTCGCCCGCGACATTCAGAAGCGCTTCGATGATCTCGACTATCTCTACGATTTGGGCGAGATTGAAATCAAAATGTCCGGATGCATGAACGCCTGCGGACATCACCACGTCGGCCATATCGGCATCTTGGGCGTCGAGAAGCACGGTGAGGAGTGGTACCAGATCACTCTCGGCGGCTCGGTGAACGGTTTTACCGCATTGGGAGAGGTGATCGGTCCGTCGGTGCCGCAGCGTGCGGTGCCCGAAACGATCGAGCGCATCGTCGATGTCTATCGCGCGCATCGCGACGAGGGCGAACGCCTGATCGACACCTATCGGCGCATCGGCATGGCGCCCTTCAAGGAGCGCGTTTATGCGTCGCGTGCTGCGGCAGCGTGAGATCGTCGCCGATGACTGGCGGCATGTTGCGGAAAATTCCGGCGCGACGACGCGCGCAGAATCGCTGATCGTACCGCTCGCCGAGCTACGCGCGAACGGTGCGGCGTGGGCGGCATGGACCGGACGGCTCGGCGTAGGTATCGCGCCAGCCGATAAAGTTGAGGAGCTTGCGCCTGCGCTGTGGCGCGTATCCTTGATCGCGGTGGAGTTCCCTTCGCCCTCCGAAGGCCGCGGGTTTACGCAGGGACGCTTGCTACGCGAGCGCTTCGGCTTTGCAGGAGAGCTGCGCGCCGTGGGCGCCGGCGTCAAGCGCGATCTCATCTTCGCGCTCGCGCGCTGTGGTTTTGATACGTTTGAACTTGCAGCCGGCGAGGATCTCGAAGCCGCCGCCCGCGCGCTTGATCGCTACACGGCCGCCTATCAGCCGGGTGCACGGCTCGCCTCGGTCACGCGGCAACGCTTTACCGCCTGACAACGCTGCACACCCCTAGCGCTGCGGCAGGTCAGTGTCTTCGAAGAGCTTCGTAACCTCGGCCGCCGATGTGAGCCGATGAGCGCGCTCGACGAGGCGGCGGTCAAGATGCGGCGCCAGCAGCTGCGTGAACTCATACATGTATTTGCGCAGCAGTGTCCCACGCCGGAACCCGATCCATGTCGTGTGCGCACTGAAAAGGTGTGATGCGTCGAGCGCCACGAGATCAGCATCCTCGCGCGCATCGATCGCCATACTCGCGACGATTCCGACCCCAAGTCCCAGGCGCACGTAGGTCTTGATGACGTCGGCGTCGCGCGCCGTAATGGCGACATTGGGCACAAGGCCACTCTTGGCGAAGGCTTCATGCAGGGAGGAAGGCCCGGTAAAGCTGAAGGTATAGGTCACGAGCGGATGATTCGCGAGCGCCCGCAGCGTCAGCCGTCCGGCGCTGGCGAGCGGATGGTCGCGCGGCACGATGACGGTCCGTTTCCAGCGGTAGCACGGCATGATCGTCAGATCCGTAAAGAGGTGCTCGGAGCCCGTGGCGATCGCGCAGTCAATGCGATCCTGAGCGACCATTTCGGCGATCTGCTCGGAAGTGCCCTGATGCAGATTCAGGCGCACCTGCGCATAGGCGCCGCGAAACTCGCGGATGACATCCGGCAGCACATAGCGAGCCTGTGTGTGCGTCGTGCCCAGCGACAGACTGCCGCGCCCCTCATCGCGCAGCTCCGTCGACAGATCGCGGATGCTCTGCGCCTCCTGCAGAATCTTCAGCGCCCGATCGATGACCTGCTGGCCCGCGGGCGTGATGCGCGTGAGATTCCTGCCCTCGCGCACGAAGATCTGAAAGCCGAGCTCGTCCTCCAGAAGCTTGATCTGCTTGCTCACTCCGGGCTGCGAGGTGTGCAGCTTCTGAGCCGCGGCGGTGATGTTGAGACCGCTCTGCGCGATCGCGGCAAGGTAGCGCAACTGGTGCAATTTCATCCGGGCCCTGCCTTGATCGTCTCACGTCGCGGAGCGCGCAAGCGTAGCGCAAAGCCGCCAGGAGATCGTAACCAGATAACCAGCGCGCACTCCTTAAGAAGCAATGGTTCGTTCCGGGATGCGCGCAGCGTCCGTATATTTCCAGACTATGGGAGACGTACTCAGCCTCGATCTTGAGCACAAGGCCGCCGCGCTTCGCCAGTTCCTGGGCGCGGCAGTTCGCGAGCACGGGCGCGTGGTGTACGCCAGCAGCTTGGGCGCCGAAGCCATGGTGCTGACCGACATCATTGCCACGCACCTGCCCGAGATCGACATCTTCAGCATCGACACCGGCCGTCTGCCCGAGGAAACCTACGAGCTTCTGGCGCGGCTCGATACGCGCTATGGAGCGCGCATCCGCCTCGTCTATCCCGATTCAATGGGCCTGCAGGCGCTTGTCAGCGCGCAGGGCATTAATGGTTTTCAGGGCAGTGTTGGTGCGCGCATGTCGTGCTGCCAGGCACGCAAAGTTGAGCCCTTCAAGCGCGCGATCGAGGGCTTTCGCGCCTGGGTCACGGGCGTGCGGCGCGAGCAGTCGCCGCTGCGCGCGCAGGGTAACGCCGAAGTGTGGGACGCGGAGTATGGACTTTATAAGTTAAGCCCGCTCCTTGATTGGACCGAGGCGCAGATCTGGCAGTACATCCATGCGCGCCAGCTTCCCTACAACGCGCTGCACGATCGACGGTACCCGAGCATCGGCTGCGCGCCGTGCACGCGGTCGGTCGAGCCGGGCGAGGATTGGCGCTCGGGCCGTTGGTGGTGGGAGGAGTCTCAGGCGCGTGAGTGCGGGTTGCATCCGGGCGTGCGCCACGCCCAAGTCGCGGGCGTTTCACGCTAGACGAGGTTCGTATGGATTACTTGCCGATATTCATCGCCATCAAGGATCAGCCGGCGGTCGTCGTCGGCGGCGGTCAGGTCGCGCATCGCAAAGTCGAATGGTTGCTCGCAGCGCAGGCGCGCGTAACGGTCGTGGCGCCGCGCCTCGACGCGGAGCTCGCCGAGCTTGTCGGTCGCGGCGCGGTCACCCACATCGCCGCGTGTTTCGCGCCTGAACAGCTGCGCCATGCGTCGCTTGCGATCGCGGCGACCGATTCGCCCGAGGTCAATGCGGCGGTTGCCCGGGTGGCGCGCATGACGCGCGTGCCGGTCAACGTCGTCGATAGCCCGGAGCTTTCGAGCTTCATCTTTCCGGCCATCATCGATCGCTCCCCGGTCATCGTCGCGGTCGGCTCCGGCGGGCGCGCGCCGCTTCTGGTGCGGCGCGTGCGCGCGCAGATCGAGGCACTGTTGCCGGCAAAGTTGGGCGCGTTGGCGCGCTTCATGGGAGAGCGGCGTGCGGCCGTGAAGCAGGCTCTCACGCCGGGCGTGCGCCGGGGTTTCTGGGAACGCATCATTGGCGGCGCCGTCGGCTCGCAAGTGCTCGCCGGCGAGGAAGCGCGCGCGCATGAAGCGTTTGCCGAAGAGCTGTCGGTATCGGCCGCGCCGGCGCCGCGCGGTGAGGTGTATCTCATCGGTGCGGGTCCGGGAGATCCGGATCTACTGACGCTGCGCGCCGTGCAGCTGCTGCAGCAGGCCGACGTCGTACTCTATGATCGCCTGGTATCGGATGCGGTATTGGCACGCGCCCGCCGCGATGCGCAGCGCATCTTTGTCGGTAAAGAGGCTGGCGATCCGCAGACGGCGCAGGCGCGCATCCACGAGCTTTTGATTCACTATGCGCGCGCCGGCTTGCGCGTCGCGCGCCTGAAGGGCGGCGATCCGTTCATATTTGGCCGCGGCGGCGAAGAGATCGAGGCGCTCGCGGCGGCTGGCATTGGCTACGTCATCGTGCCCGGAATAACCGCGGCGCTAGGCGCGGCGGCTGCAGCGGGGATTCCGCTGACCCACAGAAAGCTTGCGCACAGCGTAACTTTCGCAGCCGGCCACGCGCTTGATGACGAAGCGCTTGATTGGGACTCGCTCGCGCGGCCCAACCATACGGTTGTCTTTTATATGGGCGTCACGCATCTGTCACGAATCATCGCGCGCCTGCGCACATCCGGTGCGAGCGCCGATCATCCGGCTGCGATCATCGAGCGGGCGACGTTACCGGAGCAACGCGTCTTGAGCGGCACGCTCGCAAGTCTCGAATCCCTGGCGGCAGACGCCGCCATTGCTGCGCCCGCTTTGCTGATCGTGGGCGAAGTGGCTACCTTTGCAGGCGCACGCCGCGCGCTTGGCGCGCTCGATACGCTCGCGAACACCACCACGCCGCGTGAGGTTGCTGCTTGAGTGATGAGTCCGGCTCCGGCATTCGCGCGGGCTTTTCCGGAGCGATAGGCAACACGCCCCTTATCCGCCTGCAGCGGATCAGCGCGGAGACCGGCTGCGAAATCCTTGGCAAGGCCGAGTTCATGAATCCCGGCGGCTCGGTCAAAGATCGCGCTGCGCTCGCCATCCTCACCGCGGCCGAACGGCGCGCTGAGCTCGAGCCGGGCGGCACAGTTGTCGAAGGCACCGCCGGCAATACCGGGATCGGACTTGCGCACCTGTGCAACGAACGCGGTTATCGTTGCGTGATCGTGATGCCCGACAATCAGTCGCCGGCGAAATATCAGATTTTGGACATGCTCGGCGCCGAGGTGCACCGCGTCCCGGCAGTGCCCTACAGCAATCCCAATCAATACCAGAAGGTTGCCGCGCGACTTGCGGCGCAGCTCCGCGGTGCCATCTGGTCGAACCAGTTCGACAACATCGCCAATCGCGAGATCCATCTCACGACCACTGGTCCTGAGATCTGGACGCAGACGGCCGGGCGCGTCGATGCGTTCGTCGCGGCGAGCGGCACCGGCGGCACCTTCTCCGGCGTGTCGGAATATTTGAAGTCGCGCCGCCGAACGATCCGCTGCGTGCTCGCCGACCCGCCCGGCAGCCATCTCTTTGAGTACGTGCGCCACGGCACGTTGAAGGCGACCGGCACGGGCTCGATCACCGAAGGCATCGGCATCGCGCGCATCACGGCGAATCTGGCGCTCGCGCGCATTGATGATGCCGTGCACGTTGAGGATGCGGAGACCGTGCGCTTCGTGTATCGATTGTTGAATGAGGAGGGCCTGTTCCTCGGCAGCACGAGCGGCCTCAATGTCGCAGCCGCTGTCAGAGTCGCGCGCGAGCTTGGGCCCGGACATACGATCGTGACGGTGCTGTGCGACGGGGGCGCCAACTATCAAGCGCGTCTTTTCAATCCCGAGTGGCTCGAAGCGAAGGGCCTCGCAGCGGCTGCCGCGCAACACGCGCGGTCGCGTCTTACTTTGGAGAACGCTCTTGTCGCCTGAACGCAGCAAGCTTGCCACGGTCACCGACGCCGTCATTGTGGGGGCCGGCCCCGTCGGTCTCTTCCAGGTCTTTGAGCTCGGACTTCTGGGACTGCGCGCGGAAGTGATTGACTCCTTGCCGCAGATCGGCGGCCAATGCACTGAGCTTTATCCAGAAAAGCCGATCTACGACATTCCTGCAGTGCCGGTGTGCACGGCACGCGAGTTGATTGAGCGCCTGGAGGAGCAGATCGGCCCATTTGCGGCGGGTTTTCATCTGGGGCAGGAAGTGACGCGCGTCGAGCGCCGCGAGGATGGCCGCTTCGATGTTGAGACCAGTCGCGGCAGCCGCTTCGATGCGGGTAGCGTCATCATTGCAGCCGGTGTCGGCGCCTTTCAATCGCGCCGGCTCGCAGTCCCCGGTGCCGAGCGCCATGAAGGCAGCCGTGTTCACTACCGGGTGAAGGATCGGGATCTGTTTCGCGGGCTCGATATCGTCATTCTGGGCGGCGGTGATTCCGCTCTCGACTGGACACTGGAGCTCACAAAGAGCGCGCGCAGCGTGGTCCTCGTGCATCGGCGCTCCGAGTTTCGCGCAGCGCCCGCGTCGGTTTCGCAACTCTTCGCGCTGCGCGAGGCCGCCAAGCTCGACTTTCTCGAGGGACAGGTACGTGCCATCATTGAAACCGACGGTGAGTTGCGCGGCGTCCATGTGACGACGCCGGACGGCTTGACGCGCGCCGTGGCGCTTGAGCATCTGCTCGTCTTCTGGGGACTGCATCCGAAGTTGGGTCCAATTGCCGATTGGGGGCTTGCCCTGAACCGCAAGACGATCAGTGTCGATACGGCGCGTTTTCAGACCACTGTCCCGGGGATCTTTGCGGTCGGCGACATCAATGATTATCCGGGCAAGAAAAAACTCATCCTCTCTGGATTTCACGAAACCGCGCTCGCGGCATTTGCGGTACGCGAGTACTTGCGTCCCGGTGAGAAGGTTCATCTGCAGTACACGACGACCAGTCCGCTCTTGCAAAAGCGCTTGGGGGTCACGGCGGAGACGCCGGCTCGCGCGGCCAATTCTGCCGCGCACAGCCGATAGTTAGACCAGCCAATTTTAGGTTGTGCCCTGCTGCCGGCGCAGCAGCTGCCCGGCCACTTGCGGCCTTTGTACATGTGTATCGGCAGCCGGGCGCTGCAGTCTTGGTCCCCGGGCGTTTGGAATCGCGGCGGCGGCGAGCTCACACGGGCTTGACCTGACGCTTCTCAAGAGCCGAGCATCACATTGCATGCCGTGCCCATCACGGCGCTTTAGCGATCGTTCATGCATGGATTCCTAGGGGCCGCCGAGCTTGATGCGCTGCGGCTCAGTCTTACGGTTGCGGGCCTAAGTGTGCTGTGCAGCTTGCCGGCGGCGATCGTCGTTGCCTGGCTTCTGACGCGCGCGCACTTTCCGGGCCGGATGCTCTTTGACGCCTTCGTGCATCTGCCCCTCGTGCTGCCGCCGGTCGCGGTCGGTTACGTGCTGCTGGTCTTGTTCGGCACGCGCGGGCCGTTTGGGCACTGGCTCTACGTGCGCTTTGGGGTCGAGCTCGCCTTCAGCGCCAAGGGTGCGGCGCTCGCGACCGCTGTCATGACTTTTCCGCTCATGGTGCGGGCCGTCCGCATCTCCCTCGACAATGTCGACCGCGGGCTTGAGGCCGCCGCGCGCACTTTGGGAGCGGGCGCGATGGATCGCTTCGCGACCATTACGCTGCCATTAATGCTGCCCGGCATCCTCGCCGGCGCGGTCATGGCGTTTGCCGCCGGCCTGGGTGAATTCGGCGCGGTGATCACGTTTGTCGCTAACATTCCGGGACAGACGCGCACGCTGCCGTTGGCGCTCTACACCGCGATTCAGTCGCCCTCCGGCGATGCGCTTGCGGCGCGCTTGGCCGTCATTTCCTTTACCCTCGGGCTCGCCGGTCTCCTCGCCGCTGAATGGCTGGCACGACGCGTGCGCCGCTGGCTCGGGCGCTGATGCTCTCCGTCAACGTCGCCAAACGCCGCGGCGCCTTTGCTCTGGAGGTGGCATTCGAAGCCCCAACGCCGGGGATCGTTGCGCTCTTCGGCCGCTCCGGCTGCGGCAAGACGACGGTGGTTGAGATCCTTGCGGGCCTCCTCGCACCTGACGCCGGCGCCGTGCGCCTCGATGATGTGGTGCTCGTCGATACTGTCGCGCGGCGTTCGCTGCCCGCCGAGCGCCGCCGCATCGGCTATGTGTTCCAGGACGCACGGCTCTTTCCGCATTTGGATGTGCGCGGCAATCTGCGCTACGGGCAGAAGCGTGCGCCCGCGCCGCCGCACGCGATCGGCTTTGATGAGGTCACTGACCTCCTCGGGCTTGCACCACTCCTGGCGCGCCGGCCGTATACGTTATCGGGCGGCGAGCGGCAGCGCGTGGCACTTGGCCGCGCGCTGCTGTCGCAGCCACGACTGCTGCTCCTCGATGAGCCGCTCGCATCTCTCGATGCGCAGCGCCGCGCAGAAGTCTTGCCGTATTTGGAAGCGTTGCGCGACCGGCTGTCGATCCCGATCGTGTACGTCAGTCACCAATTCGATGAGGTCATGCGGCTCGCGACCCATGTCGTGCTCATGGAGTCAGGCCGCGTGCTCGCCGCCGGCGGCATTCATGAAGTGAGCGTGGCGCCTGAGCTCAACGCCATCGTGGGGGCGGACGCCGTCGGCGCCGTGCTCGAGGGAGTGATCACCGCAGTTGACGTGCCGGGCGGGCTTGCACAGTTGCAGCTGGGCCGCGGCACACTGCTCGTCAGTGCCGCGGATGCGCGTGTCGGCGCGCGCGCGCGGGTGCAGCTCCTCGCGCGCGACCTCATCCTCGCGACGCACCCGGCGCATGGCTTGAGCGTGCGCAACTCGATTGCAGGCGTCGTGCAAGTAATCCGCAACGATGTGCACGAGGCGCAGCTGGTAACCGTGGACATCGGTGGCGCGAGTGTGCTTGCGCGCGTCACTCGCGATGCGGTCGCGGCGCTTGCGCTGAGCGCAGGATCCCCTGTGTGGGTGCTCGTCAAAGCGGTCTCCATGAGGAGCCACACGCTCTAGCAACGCCAGGACTCCAGGCGCGCAACGAACGCCCGCAGGAAGCGATTCGCGTCGTGACCGTCCAAGACCCGATGATCGATCGTGAGCGTGACGTAGCACTTCGGCCGCACCACGATGCGCTCAATCCCCGCCTCATCGAGCACGGCTGCGCGCCTTTCCAATTTGCCGATGCCGAGAATCGCTGATTGCGGCTGATTGATTACGATTGGCGCTGCCAGCAGGCTGCCGCTCGTGCCGTGATTGGAAATGGTGAAGGTGCCACCGCGCAGATCGGCGGGCGTCAGTTCGCCGGCACGCGCCCGCGTTACGAGATCGTTCAAGCCGCGCGCGATCTCAAACAAATCACACTTCTCGACTGCGCGCAGCACCGGCACGATGAGCCCGCCGCCCTCGATCGCCGCAGCTACGCCGATATTGATCGTGTTATAGATTTCAAGCGCGTCATCGCTCCAGCGGCTGTTCGCTTCAGGCACGGCGCGTATGCCATCGACGGCCGCGGCGACAAAATAGGCGCTCAGCGTAAGTGCCGTGCCGCGCTCTGCATATTCTCCCTGGTGCCGCTTGCGATGCGCAACGACTGCGGCCATGTCCGCTTCAAAGACGCTGGTCACGTGCGGCGCTGTGTGCAGGAGACTCTGTATCATGTGCTCGGCGATGCGCTTGCGCATGTGTGAGTGCGGTACGCGCCGCGCGACGGGCAGTACCTCCGGGGTCGGGCTCGGCGCAGCGGCACGATGCCGCTTATCGTGCCGCGCGACAACCGCCTTCAGAACGTCCTCCGCGGTGATTCGGCCCGCCTGACCCGAGCCTGCGACCTCGGTGACCTCGAGCGCATGCTCGGCAAGCAGGCGCCGCACTGCAGGGCTCAATTGATCGCGCGCCAAGGCGGCGGAGCCGTCCCCGCCGAATGCATGCCCGCCTGTGGCGGGCGCCTGCGGCGCCGCGCGGTGAGCTTGCGCCGCGATGCCTTCCGCGCCCGGCTCGATCTGCCCCAAAAGATCGCCGGGTGCAACCTCCTCGCCCTCGCCCTTCAGGATCTGCCGCAGCACGCCGCTCACCGGCGCGGGAATTTCCACAGTGACCTTGTCGGTCTCAAGTTCGACCAAAGGCTCATTGACGGCGACCCGCTCGCCAATTGCCTTCAACCAGCGCAGCACCTGCGAGCGGGTGCCTTCGGTCTGATCGGCCGGGGTGCGAATCTCAAATAATGAGCTCACGAGCGTGCGATCCGCTGCATGCTCTCTGCAATACGCGCCACGCTCGGCAGCGCGGCTGCGAGCAGTATCGGGCTGTGCGGACTGGGAATATCCGGCATGGTCAGGCGCTCGATGGGTGCATCCAGATGGAAGAATGCCTCTTCCACCAGGCTTGCGGCAATCTCGGCACCGAACCCTGCGGTCAAGTTGTCCTCATGCACGATCAGACAGCGGCGCGTCTTCTTGACCGAGGCGAGGGTTGCCTGTCTGTCCCAGGGCGAGAGCGTGCGCAGATCGAGGACTTCGGCGTCGACACCCGAGGCTTGCGTGGCAAGCTCGCAGCGCTCCACCATCGCGCCCCAGGTGATGACGCTCAACTGCGTACCGGAACGCACGAGACGCGCCTGCCCAAACGGCACGACGAACAAGTCCCCCGGGTAGGGGCGGCGCGCCGATGCGCCGTCGAGCATGGCGCGGTGCTCGAAGAAAATCGTCGGGTCATTGCCGCGCATGGCGCTGCGCAAAAGCCCCACCGCATCTTCGGCGTTCGCGGGCACCGCCACCCGCCAGCCGATGCCGTGCACCCACGCCACTTCATTGGTTTGGCTGTGCCATGGATCGCCACATTTGAAAAACCCACCCGGGATGCGCACTACGATGGGCGCGCCGAAGCGGTTGTTGGTACGCCAGCGCAGCGTGCCGCAGTCGTTCAACTGTTCGGCCGCCGGGTCCGCATATTTGCGAAATTGTATCTCGGCCACCGGCACCAATCCCGCAAGCGCCATGCCGACCGCGCGGCCGATGATGCCCTCTTCCGAGAGGCTGGTGTCAAACACGCGCGCGCGCCCGTACTTCTCCTGCAATCCAAGCGTCGCGCCGTGCACGCCGCCTTTGGGACCGACGTCTTCGCCAAACACGAGCAGGCGCTTATTTGACGCCAGCTCAACATCGAGCGTGCGCCGGATCGCCGTCAACATATTGATGCGCACGGGCTCGGGTGCCCCCGCCATCGAGGTCGGCGGAAACTCGTGGCCTTCGGGCGCAACCCCACCCTGGCGCTGCAGCGCCTCTCTGCCCGCGAACCGCCGCTCGCAGAACACGTGGCGCTGTAATGACGCAGGATCCGGCAGGAGGCGCGTAAGCGCTGCTGCGACCGCAGCTTCAACCTCCTCGCGCGCCGCGCGTTCGATCCTCGACCACTCGGATTCGCTCATGAGCGCCGGCACGAGGAAGCGGCGCAGATGATCGAGCGGGTCGCGGGCCCGCTCGAGCGCGAGAACCGCGGCGGACTTATAGGCCTGCGTGTCCTGGCCCGAATGACCTGACAGGCGCGGCACGGTGAGCCGCAGCAATACGGGTCCCTCACCTCCGCGCACGAGTTTGACGGCACGCGCGATGAGTTCGGCCGCGCTCTGGGGGTCCGTGCCATCGCCGCTCAGCACAGATAGGTTTGCAAACGACGCAAGATTTGCCGCGATATTGCCCGCGGGAGTCTGCAACTCGGAAGACACGGAAATGCCGAAGCCGTTGTCTTCGATATAGAACAGCACCGGCAGACGCAAGGTAGTCGCGATGGTGAGCGCCGACCAGAAACCGTTGGTCGCCGTGGAGGCATCACCGCCGTGGGCGACCGCAATGCTGTGCGTGTAGGTGGCGTCGTTGAGAACATCGCGGCGGTAACGGATCGCCTGCGCCCAGCCGACAACCGGCGTGTACTGCGTGCCGACGCCCCCGCATCCTGGGAGCACCGTCGCACCGCCGCTCGATGGCATGTTGAAGATGACGCCGATGTCGCGACCGCCGCTTGAGGAGTTGGCGCGCGCCAGCGGTCCGGCCGCGGCGTCCTGCAAGTCAAAGCCGAGCGCGAGCATCAGCGGCCGCGAACGATAATAGGCGCCGACACCGTCGTGGCGTTCAGTCAGCTGCAGTCCCAACAGCGCTTGCCCGAGTTCATGGCCGCGTGCGGAGAACTGATAAAGGATCTTGCGCTCAGGCAAGAGGCGCGACTCTTCGATCGTATCAAGCGCCCGCGAGGCCTGCATGAGCCAGGTGACCCGCGCCCAGTCGATCTGCATTGCAGCGCCTGCCATGTAAGCTGCTGACGAGGCATCCTATGCTCAAAATCCGGAAATTATCTTGCGCTTATTGCTCAGAATCAGTCTCTTCTGGCAATATCCTTGCGCAACTGGAGACGAACCAATGACAAAGGCACTCGATCGCGTCGATCGGCGCATTCTCGATGAGCTGCAGGCTGACGCGCGCATTTCGAATCAGGATCTGGCGAAGCGTGTGGGCTTATCGACCGCCCCCTGCTGGCGCCGGCTGCGGCGCCTCGAAGTGGATGGTTTCATCGCAAGCTACGCGACGCTGCTCGATCCGAAAGCCATCGGGCTGCCTATCCTCGCCTATGCGCAGGTGACGCTCGAGAACCATCATCCCGAGAGCGTGCGCCAGTTCGACGAGCTCATCGCGCGTCGCCCGGAGGTGCTTGAATGCCATTCGATGAGCGGCACAAACGATTACCTGTTGCGCATCGTCGCCGGCAGCATTGAAGCCTATGAACACTTCCTGAGCACGCACGTGCTGCAGACTAAAGCGGTACGTTCGGTGAATACGAGCTTCGTATTGCGAACCAAAAAACTGACGACACGCCTGCCGCTTGATGCCGGTGGCTCGGCTGCGGTTCGAGCGCGCGCATCCTCGTGAATACGTGTGCAGTCGCGCAAGCACGCGAGCACGCGGCTTTGTGCGCCCGGGTAAAAGCCGGTGGCAATATGCTCATGGCGCGCCGCGGCCGGCGCGCCATGAGCTTAGGCTAGCTTGCGCGAATCCCTTCGACCTGGATCTGCAGTTTCACTTCCATCTTGAAACCGTACTTTACACCGTCATCGATGCCAAACTGGCTGCGATCAAGTGTTGCTGAGGCGTCAGCACCGCAGACCTCTTTCTTCAGCATCGGGTTCTGCATGCATTTGAACTGATTGAGCGTCAGCTTCAGAGGCTTCGTCACACCATGCATGGTGATCTGGCCGTCCACTTCGGTCGGCGCGTCGCCTTTGAACCCGCCAAGAGTCCCCTTGTAGGTAATCGTCGGATACTTGGCAACATCGAACAGCTCAGGCGATTTAGCGCGCTCGTTGAGCTTGGCGTGGCCAAAGTCGATAGAGCCCGCATCCACGGTGATATCGACGCTGCCCGACTTGGCCGCCTGATCGAGCACGATGCTGCCGCTCGTTTTCGTCGCCTTGCCGCGCCATACCGACACGCCACCGAAGTGATCCGCCTCGAAGCTTGGATAGGTATGGGCGGGGTCGATCTGATAGGTGACCGGAGCGGCAATCGCCGCGCTCCCGATGAGCAAGGAGCCAACGAGGCAAACAGGGATCTTCATCGTGCAGTTCCTTGGGTTGAGAGTGCTAGGCGCGGCTGCGCCGTCATTCCAAGCTAGCCTAGCGTTACGAGCGAACCTGCTCAAGTGCGCAAGTGCCCGCCCGCCTTCAGCGCCTGGGCAACGGCAGCATGAGTCACATGGCCCGCGTGCACATTGAGACCGGTCGCGAGCCCCGGATCGCGCTGCAACGCCTCGCGCCAGCCACGATCCGCAATTGCACGCACGTAGGGCAGCGTCGCATTGGTGAGCGCGTAGGTTGAGGTTCGCGGCACGGCGCCCGGCATATTGGCAACACAGTAGTGGATGACGCCATCAACGACAAAGGTCGGATCGTCATGCGTGGTCGGTCGGCTCGTTTCAAAACAGCCGCCCTGATCGATGGAGATATCCACGAGCACCGCGCCCGTCTTCATCTTCTTGATCATTGCGCGCGTAACGAGCTTCGGAGCCGTCGCGCCCACGACGAGTACGGCGCCGATGACGAGATCGGCATCCTGTACCAGCCGCTCGATCGCCTGAGTAGTCGAATAAGCGGTGCGCAAGGCCGAACCAAAGATCGAAGACAGCTCACGCAGGCGATCCACCGAACGGTCAACCACGGTGACGTCGGCACGCATGCCGACGGCCATCTCCACGGCATGCGTGCCGGCGACTCCGCCGCCCAAAATCACGACCTTTGCCGGCGGCACGCCCGGCACGCCGCCCAAGAGCACGCCAAACCCGCCGTTGGCCTTCTGCAAGCAGGCGGCGCCGACCTGAATGGACATGCGCCCCGCGACTTCACTCATCGGCGTCAGAAGCGGCAAAGATCCATTGGGCGCGGTGACTGTCTCATAGGCAATGGCCGTGGCTTCCGAGCGAATGAGCCCTTCCGCCTGCGCGGCATCGGCAGCGAGATGCAGATAAGTAAATAGCACCTGTCCGCGACGCAGCATCGCGCATTCATTCGGCTGCGGCTCTTTCACCTTGACGATGAGCTCGGCACGCTCGAATACGGCTGCGGCCGACGCTGCGATCGACGCACCGACCGACTCGAAGTGCACATCGGAGACGCCGATACCGCCGCCGGCACCGGTCTCGACGATCACTTCGTGACCCGCGTTAGTCAGTTCGCGCACGCCTTCCGGCACGAGTCCCACGCGGTATTCCTGAACCTTGATCTCTCGCGGCACACCAATTCGCATTGCGACGCTTCCCGTTAAGTATTGTTAGGCCGACGCGCCCGAGTAGTCGCGCAGCCGCAAGGCAAACTCGCGCAGGGCACGTATGCCGCTCGCTTCGGCGCGCACACACCAATCGCGCAAGTTTTGCACGGCGCCGCCTGGACTCGCCGCTGCATCATTCCACGAATGCTGCAGACTCTCGCGGAACTCGACGACAGCGCGCAACACCTCGTAGCGCGCGAGGAGATCGCGCAGCACGCGGTGAGCCTCCTCCGCGAGTAACGCGGGATGGCGGATGAGAAGCATCGGCGCCGTACGCGGAACGGCTCCCGCGGGTTCGCGCTCGGCGAGCTCGCGGCATACGGGTCGCACGACACGACGCGCATAGTCGCGCAGCACATGCATGCGGTTGGTGAACAAAGCGAGTGCCGTGTCCGCATCCACGGTGCTAAGCTTGGCGATGAGTCGCGGCGACGGCGCGATGCGCCGCACATGCGCAAGTCCCAAGGCGCTGAAGAGCCGAATCCACAGCCAGCCGATGTCGATCTCCCAGGGCTGCACAGCAAAGCGTGCTGAGCGCGGGAAAGCGTGATGGTTGTTGTGCAACTCCTCGCCGCCGAGAAAAAGCGCCCACGGCACGATGTTCGTCGCCGTCGACGCCATCTCGAAGCTGCGGTAGCCCAAGCGATGACCGACGCCATTGATCACGCCGCCGGCGAAGAATGGTTGCGCGGCGACGTGAACGGCCACCATCACGATGCCGGGCACACCGAACAGAATAAGCTCGGAAAGTATGAAGAAAACGAGACCCGCCGCTGGCCAGCGGCTATAGAGGTTGCGCTCAATCCAGTCATCCGGCGTACCGCGGCCGTAGTAATCAAGGATCTGCGGGTCCGCAGTGGCCGCCTTATAGAGCTCATAGCCCTCAAGAACGACCTTCTTCAGCCCGAAAACGACGGGGCTATGTGGGTCGCCGGGCTGATCGGCGAAGGCATGGTGGCGCCGGTGTACGGCGACCCACTCTCGCGTGACTGTGCCGGAGCTGAACCAGAGCCAGAACCTGAAGATATGGCGCAGTGTGGGATGCAGTTCTAGGCCGCCATGGGACTGGTCTCGGTGCAGATACAAGGTGATCCCGAGAAACATGAGCTGCATAAGCCCGAACGTAACGAGCGCATAGCCCCAGAAAGGCAGCTCCACGATCCCGTAGGGGAAATACCCGCTCAGCATCAAGATCTCCTCGTCTTGAGGGCGCAACTGTACTGGAAAACTTCAGGTGCGGCGCGACCTTAGCATGGAAATGCGTAGACACCCGTACGTGTCTTAATGCCTCCGGGGAACGTTTCTCGCACCGTGGCGTTGAACACATAGAGCGGGCCGAATCACCGGTCGGCGAACAGGAGAGTGGCATGGACAACGATCGCATCAAGGGTGCCGTTAAGCAGAAAGTCGGCGAGGCTAAAGAAGTGGCCGGCAAGGTGACGGGTGATGAGAAGCTCAAGCGCCAAGGTCAAGCTGACCAGGTTGCCGGTAAGGTTCAAAACATCGTCGGCGGCCTGAAGGACTCGGTTCGCGAGAGCCAGGACAAGAGGTAACGCGAACGACCTTGCGAGCAGGAGTCCGGTTTGCCGGATTCCTGCTCAGGGCAGCTGGCATCCGAGTCGCTGGTGTGTCTCTAAGACTTCTTCTGCAGCTTCTCGACGGCTGCCATGGTATTGGCGACGTGCTGGCCCGGGTTTAATGCCGTGTAAGAGTAGGCAATCGTGCCGTCCTGTGCGATGACGTAGGACGTGCGATTTGCATATTCGGGCTTAATCGCCAGCACCGAATCGTAAGCCTTCATAATGCTTTGATCCGTATCCGCCGCGACCGCGAACTTGTTGCGGCACTCGCTTACCGAAAACTTATTCAGTGTGTCGATAGAATCGTGTGACACACCGATCACGGTCGCGCCGAGCGCCTTGAATTTATCGGTGGCCTCGGCGAAATCGTGCGCCTCGACGGTGCATCCCGGTGTGAACGCCGCGGGGTAGAAATACAGCACGACCGGGCCTTTCTTCAGGGCGTCCGCGAGTGAGAACGTGAAGGGCTTGCCGGCAAGCGTCGCCTGCGTCGTAAAGTCTGGGGCCGCGTGACCGTTCGGTAGCGCAGCAAAAGCTGCGTGAGCGGCCAATGCGCCAAGCAACGCACAACATGACAAGAATTTCATAATAGTCCTTAAGCTTTAGGGGGCGGCCAGCGCAAAGGTACGACCTCGGCGCGGCAGCGTCCAGTACCCGCCAATCCTCGGTTCAGTTTTCCTGAAGCGAACTTCAGCACAACGCACCATCGGGCGCGCTCACGCTGGCAGTCTATCGCTCACTGGATACGTTTAGGAGACGATCATGAAAACGAACCGACTGTCATTGCTGTTTGCATCCATCACCGTTGCCATCCATCTTGCAGGCTTTGCTGCCGTCGAGGTCGGCGCAAAAAAGCTCCTCGCCGAAACCGTGAGCTACCACGATCTTGATCTGTCACGGCCCGCGGACGCCGCTCTGCTCTACAAGCGGATCGGGAAAGCTGCTGAGCAGGTGTGCGAGAGGTTCGACGCCGGCGCGGCGTCGCACCAGGCGTTGCGACACAGATGCGAGGAGCGGGCCATCGCCGCAAGCGTCGCACGGGTCAATGACGCAAACCTAAGCGCGCAACGTGACGCCGGGTTCAAAGTGCGCGTCGCGGTGCAGTCCTAGGACAATGCAACGACGACCCTCAGCCCGCGGCATGTGGACGGCAAGGATAAAGCCGTGACAGCATGCCGCCCGCTGAGGGCCTCTAAATGCCGATTGCCAAGCGGGCGAGCAAAAAATCCACGCGCAAACTCACGGCGGGCTTTCGTCGCCTGCCACTCGCGAGCCTGCGCGTATTTGTTGCCGCCGCCGAGCATCTGTCGTTCAGCCATGCGGCCGATGCCCTCGGCGTCAGCGTCGCCGCGGTCAGCATGCAGATTCGCGCGCTCGAGGAGTATCTGGGCTCGCCGCTCTTTCACCGCCGCGGACGGCTCGTGCAGTTGACAGCTGCTGGCATCCAGCTCCTGCCACGGGTGCGCAATGGTTTGGCTGAGCTCGAACGCGCCATCAACGAGGCGCGCCTCGAGCAGCGCACCGGACCGCTCACCGTGAGCGTGCTCGCCTCGTTCCTGCAGCAGTGGCTGCTGTTGCGCCTGCCGGGCTTCAACGAGCGCTATCCGCAGATTGATATGCGCATCCACACGTCCGACCAGCTGGTCGATTTCGGACACTCCGACGTGCAGGCAGCGATCCGCTTCGGCAGCGGCCCCTGGCCGAAACTGCATTGCGAAAAGCTGCTTGACGACTGGGTGTTGGCGGTGTGCACGCAACAACTCTTGGACAAGCACGGGCCGGTCAGCAGGCGCGCGGATCTGCGACGCTATCGCCTGTTGCACGAGGACAGCGAGGCCTGGCGCGTCTGGCCGGGCGGCGCGACCGATGAAGGCACATTCATCGCCGAAGAGCGCCGCGGCGCGACGTTCGATGATTCGGTGAGCGTCGTGCGTGCTGCTGGCGCGGGCCAGGGACTTGCGCTCGTGCGCTGGAGCCTGGTGGCGCAGGATATTGAGTGCGGGCGCCTCGTGATCGCAAGCCGCACCATCATTCCAATAAAGCTCGCCTACTACTTTGTATGCCCGGCAAGCTATCTCGGCATGGAGAAGATCGCGGCGTTTCGCGCCTGGATAATGGAAGAAGCACGGCGCGCGCCGCGCCCGCCGCTGAAATCATGATCCGTCCGTCTGCGGCAGCTGCTCGGCGCGCAACCGATAGCCTAGCCCGACCTCCGTCACAAGAAACTGCGGACGCCGCGGATCGGGCTCGAGCTTATTGCGCAGGTTTTTGATGCACACCCGCAGGCTGCGTGTATCGCCCTGACGATCCGGGCCCCAAACTTCACGAATCAGCTGGTCTTGCCTGACGACCAGTCCGGCTTGGCGCACGAGCCGCTCGAGCACTCGGTACTCAAGCGGTGTCATGTGAATCGAGCCAGCCTGACCGTGCGCTTCACGCCGCGCAAGATCAACTTGCACGCTTCCGAATATCCAGACCGAGGTTCCATCCTCGCGGCGCGCGTTGCGCCGCAGCGCCGCGCGCACCCGCGCCAGCAATTCCGTTGCGCTGAATGGCTTCGTGACGTAGTCATCAGCGCCCGCATCGAGCGCTGCTATCTTCTCGACTTCCATTGTACGTGCCGACAACACGATGATTGGGACGGCAGACCAGCTGCGCACGCGGCGGATTACCGTCACCCCATCGCCATCGGGCAAACCCAGGTCAATGAGCATCAGATCTGGCTTATGCGTGCGTGCTTCAATCTCACCGCGTGCGGCAGTGGCAGCCTCGACGACGCGGAACTTCTGCGCTT
The DNA here is from genome assembly GCA_036833805.1 of Steroidobacteraceae bacterium. GTDB lineage: Bacteria > Pseudomonadota > Gammaproteobacteria > Steroidobacterales > Steroidobacteraceae > PALSA-1196. The sequence goes on from DAITPA010000003.1 coordinate 64,871, forward strand.
CAAAGAGCGCACGCAGGATGTTGCGCAAAGCCGGCTCATCCTCCACGATCAGGATCAGATGCATGGCCTGTGTCATGGGGCAGGTTCCGTCGCCGGCAGCGTCAGATCCAAGCGCGCGCCGCCGCCAGGGCGGCGCTCCGCTTCGATGCTGCCGCCATGCGCGCGCACGATGGCTCGGCAGATGGCGAGCCCCAGACCCACGCCTGCGATCGACCCCTCTGCGCCGCCGCGTTGGAACTTGTCGAAGAGCCGCGCAGTGTCGCCTGCGGGAAGTCCAGGGCCTTCGTCATCGACAAACACGCGCACGAGCGGCCCCTCGGCGACTGCCGATACGCACACGCGCGTACCGGCGGGCGTATATTTGGCGATGTTATCGAACAGGTTGGCAAACACCTGCACGATGAGCGCGGCATCGACATACACCGGCGGCAGATCACTCGGCAGCGAAACCTCGATCGGATATTGAGCGAGTCGCTTTTCGAGCCGCTGCAAGGCGGTGCCCAGGAGATCATCCACAGCCTGCCAGTCGCGCCGCAGCGCAACCTCACCTGCTTCGAAGCGCGTCAAATCGAGAACGTTTGAGACCAGTTCCGACATATCGCGCGCCGTCGACTCAATGGAGCGCGCAAGCGAGATGCGCGTGGCTTCATCAAGGTTTGCACCGTGCTCCGCGAGCGTGCTGCCCGCGCCCGCCAGGATCGCAAGCGGCGTGCGCAGATCGTGTGAAATCGATGCCAGCAGCGTGTTGCGCAAGCTCTCGCCCTGCGCGGCAATGCGTGCCGTTTCGACTGATTCAGCGATGCGAGCGCGCTCGAGCGCAAGCCCGATTTGACCCGCAAAAGTCTCAAGCAAGTGACGCTGCTCGGGCAGCAGTACTCGCCGCGGATTACTCGGCAATACACCGAGCACGCCGAGCGCGGGGCGCAGGTTACCGAGCGGCAAATACAAAGCGGGCGCTGCAGGCAGGGTATCCGTGCCCAAGCCCGCTCGACGCCCATGATCGACGACCCATTGTGCAACGGCCAGGTCCGCGCCGCGCAGCGACCATTCCAATGGCGGCCCACGCGGAGAGTGCAGTTTGCCGAGCGCGTCGGGCAGCAGCACCACTGCCTTGCAGCTGAAGACCTCGGCGACGTGTTTGACCCCGGCAAGCGCCATGTTTTCAATGCCACGGGTCGCCGCGAGCTCTCGGCTCATGGCGTACAGGAGTGCGGTGCGTCGCTCGCGCGCGCCGGCGACGCGCGTCTGCTGGCGTACACTCGCCATGAGATTGGCGATGACGAGCGCAACCGCCAGCATGACGCCGAACGTCAGGAGGTACTGCGCATCGGAGACGGCAAACGTAAAGCGCGGTGGCACGAAGAAGAAATCGAACGCGGCGACGTTCAGCAACGCCGTCAGCACGGAAGGCCCGCGTCCCAATCGCAAACCCGCGAGCATCACGCCCAAGAGATACACCATGATGAGGTTCGCAAGCGCGAAGCGCGGGAAGAGGAGAAACGCGGCCGCAGTGCACGCCGTGGACGTCGCAATTCCCCATCCGTAGCGAGCCCATTGAATCGGCACTGCGCTGGCAGCGGCTGCGCTGCCCACTGATCGAGCATGTTCCGCGGCCGCCTGTTCGACCACCGCAACGGTGAGCACATCAAAGCCGCGCGCCGCGTGCACCAGCTCGGTGGCGGTCGATGCACGCAGCCACGCGCGCCAGCCGCGACGCTTCGGCGCGCCGACGATGACGCGGGTCGCGCGGCGGGTCTGCGCATATTCAACGAGAGTTGCCGCAGCCGAAGGGCCAGCGAGTGTCACGGTCTCGGCACCGAGCGACTCCGCGAGACGCAAAAGATCAATGCGCCGGTTCCGCTCGACCTGCGCCAGGCGCAGCAGGCGCGGCGTTTCAACGTACACGACGGTCCAGTCGGCATCGAGCGCGTCCGCCAGGCGCTTGCCGGTACGCACCAGCTGCTCGGACTGAGCATCAGGTCCGGTCGCGACCAGAATGCGCTCGCCCGCAAGCCGCGCACGCGAGATTCGATCGCCCGCAGCCGACTCGCGCGCCGCCGCCTCCACACGGTCCGCGGCCCGCCGCAGAGCCAATTCCCGCAGCGCCATGAGATTCGGCTTGCGAAAGAATCGCTCGACCGCATTTGCGACCTCGTCGTGCACATACACCTTGCCCGCATGCAGACGCGCGAGCAGGTCATCGGGCGGCAGGTCGATGAGCTCCACCTCGTCCGCCTCATCGAAGATTCGATCCGGCAGTGTCTCGCGCTGTCGTACGCCGGTGATCTGCGCGACGAGATCGTTGAGGCTCTCCAGATGCTGAACGTTGACCGTCGTCCAGACATTGATGCCGGCGTCGAGCAACTCCTCCACGTCCTGCCAGCGCTTCGGATGGCGCGGCGTGGGTTCACCGCCGAGAAGGTTCGAATGCGCAAGCTCATCGACCAGGAGAATGGCCGGACGCCGCTTCAGCGCAGCGTCGAGATCGAATTCATGGCGTTCGATGCCGCGGTAGCCGATGGCGAGCGTGGGCAGCTGCTCAAGGCCTTCGAGCAAGCGCTCCGTCTCCACCCGTCCGTGAGGCTCAACATAACCGACTGCGACATCGGTGCCGCTTGCGCGTGCGCTGCGTGCCGCTTCCAGCATGGCGTAGGTCTTGCCGACCCCCGCTGAGCTGCCGAAAAAGATTCGCAAGCTGCCGCGCTTGGCGCGCGCCTCCTCGGCCACCACATGCGCGAGGAGCTGATCTGGGTCGGGCCGTATTTCAACCATTAGGCAAGGCTACAGCCCTGCAGCCGGCGCGCCCACTGCCACAAGTTGCGGGGGCTGCTGCCCCTCGTCTAAGGCTTGCCATCGCGCGCCGCAAGCTCATCCAGTGCCAGATTGAGCTCCAGAATGTTGACTCGCGGCTCGCCCAGAACGCCCCATAACCGCCCTTCCGTGTGGGCCGAGAGCAGGCCCCGCACCGCTGCCGCGCTCATTCCCCGCGCCCGCGCCACGCGCGCAACCTGGTACTGCGCCGCTGCAATGCTGAGGTGCGGGTCGAGGCCGCTGCCCGAGGCGGTCACGAGGTCCACCGGGAAAGCTGCCTTGTTGCGCGGGTCCGCGGCCTGCAAAGCGTGGATTCGCGTCTTGATGGCATCCGTCAGAGCGGGGTTCAAAGGCCCAAGGTTCGAGCCGCCGGATGCGGTGCCATTGTACGGCTGCGGAGAAGTCGCGGACGGGCGGCTCCAGAAGTGCTTCGGGTCACTGAAGCTCTGTCCAATCAGGCGCGATCCGACCAGCTTGCCGCCGCGCAGAATCAGGCTGCCATCCGCCTGCTCCGCAAACGCGACTCGTGCAACCCCCGTGACAACGAGCGGATAAAGGAAGCCCGTGAGGACGGTGAGAAGCGCAAACAGGACGATCGTTGGGCGAAGCATTGAGGTCAAGACGGCGCACTCCTTCAGGTGAGGTGGCCCAGCATCAGGCCCACATCGATGAGCTTGATGCCCGCGAATGGAATCAATATGCCGCCCAACCCGTAGACAACGAGGTTGCGGCGCAGCAGCGCGGCCGCTCCCAGCGGGCGGTACTTCACTCCTTTTAACGCAAGCGGAATCAAGAAGACGATGATTAAAGCGTTGAAGATGACCGCGGACAGGATCGCCGAGAACGGGCTTGCGAGTCTCATGACGTTGAGCGCATTGAGCTGCGGATAGGTGGACGCGAACGCGGCGGGAATGATTGCGAAGTACTTCGCGACATCGTTGGCGATGCTGAAAGTTGTGAGCGAGCCACGCGTCATCAACATCTGCTTGCCGGTCTCGACGACCTCGATGAGCTTCGTGGGATTGGAGTCGAGGTCGACCATGTTGCCGGCTTCCTTCGCCGCCTGCGTGCCGGTGTTCATGGCGACGGCTACATCTGCCTGGGCAAGCGCGGGCGCGTCATTCGTGCCGTCGCCGGTCATCGCCACGAGCCGGCCCTGGCTCTGATGCTCGCGGATCAGGCGCAGCTTCGCCTCCGGTGTTGCCTCCGCAAGGAAATCATCGACGCCCGCCTCCGCCGCGATGGCAGCGGCCGTTAGTGGGTTATCGCCCGTGATCATGACGGTTTTGATGCCCATGCGGCGCAACTCCCCAAAGCGCTCCTTGATGCCGCCCTTGACGATATCCTTGAGCTCGATGACTCCGAGCACACGCTTACCGTCGCACACCAGCAGCGGCGTACTACCGCGCCGCGCGACCTCCTGCACAATGGTCA